>JAJRRH010000196.1 GCA_024279715.1 Bacteroidota bacterium | reverse complement strand
GGTGCATCCACAGTCAAGAAATATGTTTTCTGGTTTGGGACTTGCCTCTTTAGCCCTTGATCTAGTATGTATCGCCGGCCATCCAAACACAGCAGGAATCATCTTTTTGTCTGTGTGTATTATGACTCTTTTGGATGGGGCAATCTGATGATCTGACCCGCCATTTCTTCGCAGATATATAAAGCCACTATCACTAATGTAATGCACGAACCACGAGATTTCATCAGCATGTGCTTCAATTACAACCTTATATTTAGCCTTGGGGTTAATAACCCCTACAGCAGTTCCATAGGTGTCTACAAAATGTTCGTCCACATACGGCTTTATATGTTTTAACCAAAGTTTCTGCCCTGAAGATTCGAATCCTGTTGGGGATGGATTGTTGATGTAATCTTCAAAAAAAGTAAGTGATTTTTTATTGAGGATAGACTTCTTTTTCTTTGCCATATTCTATGTTTTAAGAGTATAAAGATTGATCTTTTTTGGTTTGAATAGGAAGCCTTTTTTTATTAGTTATGAATGTAGTTGTAAACATTTTTATCCCAATAGGTATGGTTCTTGTTTATTGACAGTGAATAGTTACATTTACCATTCAATTAAGACCCTTTTTACAAATGAAAAAAACTTTTGCTCTATTTCTAATTCTTGTCACCTCAGCTGGTGTTTTTGCTCAATCTCCTTTGACTATTGCTGAGTCGGTGATGGGGGCATATCGCGATTATTATCCTGAAAACATGTCGAACCTTCAGTGGGTGCCTGGCGACAATTCGTATTATTTTTCAGAAATGGAAGGAGGGGTCGTTACGGTCTATGCCATAGATATCTCTACTGATAAAAAAACTAAAATTGTGGATTCCGTGAGCTTGACGGCGTTGTTGCAGAAAAATGGTGTCGGCGAAATTAACGGATTATATGGTCTGTCTTGGACGGAAGATAAAATGATTTTTGCTCATGAAGGGGCATACTGGGAGTATAGCCTAAAGGCAAATGAAATAAAAAAAACATCAACGATTGTTGCAGGCGGCGCAAACCATGACCATAACATGGATTATTCCAAAATCGCTTTTACAAAAGATAACAATCTGTACATAATTAATGGTACTGATGAACCAATGGCTGTCACAGAAAATGAAAAACCCAGTATAGTTTCAGGTCAAGCTATTCATCGATATGAGTTTGGAATATCCAAAGGAACTTTCTGGTCACCAAAGTCAAATTTATTAGCATTCTATGAGAAGAACGAAGAGATGGTGACTGAATACCCTCTTTTGGGTTATGAAAGTCAACCCGCTGATCTCAACCTGCTAAAATACCCAATGGCAGGTCAAGCAAGTCATCAAGCCAAAGTAGGAGTGTATCATTGTGGGGACAAAAAAGTAACCTACCTTAATACAGGAGAGCTTGACGACCATTACCTTACTAACTTAACGTGGAGTCCCGACGAGAAATATATTTATTTGGCAGAAGTCAATAGAGATCAAAACCATATGCGACTAAATAAGTATGATGTCAACACCGGAAATTTTGTATCCACGCTATTTGAAGAAAAAGACAACGAATACGTAGAGCCTGAGCATGGGCCATATTTTTTAGAGGGAGAAGAGGGAGAATTCTTATGGTATAGCGAACGAGATGGACACAATCATCTGTATCATTACAGCGCTGAGGGGAAGTTGTTGAACCAAGTTACAAGTGGCGATATCGAAATATTTGATATTGTTAATTATCATAGCAAATCCGGAAACTTGATAGTTACAGGCACCAATAAGCCAACGGAAACAATTGCTTATCAAGTAAATGTACGTGGTGGTCGAATGACGCCAGTGACAGAAGATAAAGGTCAGCATAATGTGCAAGTTAGTACTGATGGTAGATACCTTATTGATAATTATATGTCATTGACAGTGCCTCGGCAGATATCCGTTAGAGATATGCGTGGTAATGTAGTGAAGAATATTTTTAAAGCTAAAAACCCTCTTGCGGATGTGCAAATTGGAGTCACCGAATTATATACTATCAAAGGGGAAGGAGGTGATGATCTCTGGTGTAGAATGATCAAGCCATCAAATTTTGATAAGAGTAAAAAACACCCAGTATTGGTATATGTCTATGGAGGTCCACATGCCCAAATGGTCAAGGACTCTTGGTTGGGTGGTGCTTCGCTTTGGATGCATTACATGGCGGAAAGAGGATATATTACTTTTACCCTTGACAATCATGGTTCAAATAATCGAGGTATTGAATTTGAACAAAAAGTATTTAGAAATATTGGAGATCAAGAATTGAAAGACCAATTGGTAGGGGTAGAGTATTTAAAAAGTCTTCCTTATGTTGATGCAGATAGAATGGCAATTCATGGTTGGAGTTTTGGAGGCTTTATGACCACCTCTATGATGACTCGCTATCCTGACGCGTTTAAAGTAGGTGTGGCTGGTGGACCAGTGATTGATTGGAATCTTTATGAAGTGATGTACACCGAACGATACATGGATACGCCACAGACCAATCCAGAAGGATTTTCAAAAGCCAATGTCGCACAATATGCTCCCAACCTTGAGGGAGATTTGCTCTTGATACACGGATCGGTAGATGATGTGGTCGTTATGCAAAATAGTATGATCTTTCTTAAAGCGTGCATCGATGCTGGAAAACAAGTAGATTTCTTCGTGTATCCTGGACATCCTCATAATGTCAGGGGTAGAGACAGAGTTCATTTGATGACCAAAGTTTTGAACTATATAGAAGATAAACTTGGAACTATGTAGTAGGTTTTTTTAGATAAAAAAACTATCAGTCATTGTAGGTCAGCAAAACAGTCAACGCTTCTTCTACCTTGTTATTTGAAATTAGATCTTTCGCAAGTTGATGAAGTTTTTTTTCAAGCATTGCAGAATTATCTTCATGCTCAATAAAAAGCTCGCTTAGCTCAAGCAACTTATAGTCATTAACCTCTGTTTCATTTGGTAATTCCAGTAACTGTCCGAGTCTTCCAAGGTCATTGCCACTCAATATGTTGCTATCTATGACCTCTGGCGGTAAAGAATCTACCCCAATTCCGATTTTGGTAGGTGGATTATTCACCGTAAATACACTATCACCTGAAGCCCTACACCAATATGATCCGCCCATGCGACCAATAAGATCAATCTTGTGTGGATCAATCATCTTTTCTTCATTTAAAACATCTTCATTGATGTGTACTTTGACAATCTCAGCAAGAATAAGATTGCCTGCACCTCCATTCTCACCCAATTCTTTTATTTCAAAAACTTTGCATTCTAGCTGTACAGGAGACTCCTTGACTCGAAAAGGGTTAACAATCTCTGAGTCAATAGGGGTCAGACCAGTTTTATCAAATTCCGAGATCCCTTGAGCAAAATCGACTCCTGCAAGTGAACACTGTTGCGTCATGCCAAACGAAACCAGATTAATGACAACTTCAGGGCGGCGCTTTAGATTGTCGTAAGTATGCTTTGTTGTATTGTCTCGACCCCTTCGCGCTGGAGAGAAGACAACCACAGGAGGATTTACGCTGAATAAATTAAAAAAGCTAAAAGGAGCCAGGTTTGGAGAGCCATCGTCATTCAAAGTACTAGCCAAAGCAATAGGTCTTGGAGCAATACTATTTAACAAGTACTGGTGTAATTGTGGGATGGGTAAATCTTTGGGTTCAAATGTGAGCATAAATAAAATTGTTTTGTTCCGTGCAAAAGTATAACAAATGCCCCGATTTACCATTTAGAAAGTTAAGACAAGTGTCGCTAAGGCAATCACTAATGCTAATAAGAAAAAACCAAACAGGAAGAAAAATAGATGTTAGGATAAAAAAAAATGTTTGAAGCAATTAGTCTTTGATAAAAATTGTATATTTGCAATCCTTATTTCGCGGGTATGGTGAAATTGGTAGACACGCTAGACTTAGGATCTAGTGCCGCAAGGTGTGGGGGTTCGACTCCCTTTACCCGCACTCATCAGGATTCTGATCCCATATAAGGGGTCAGAATCCTTTTTATTTATACGAAAATGAACGTAGTACAAGACAACATTGACGAGCTAAATGCCGTATTAAAAATTTCCATTCAGCCAGAAGATTACACTTCAGCTTATGAGAAAGTGCTTAAAGATTATCGAAAAACGGCATCTCTGCCCGGTTTCAGAGTTGGAAAAGTGCCTGTTGGGATCATTAAAAAGAAGTATGGCCCTGGAATCTTAGTAGATGAAATCCAAAAAGTACTCAATGAATCATTGGATAAGCACATCAAAGACAATGACCTTAAGATTCTAGGACAACCACTGCCAATTCATAGTGAAGAAGTTGGGGATTGGGAGAATCCAAAAGACTTTGAATTTAAGTATGAATTAGGTCTTGCACCTGAGATTGAAGTAGAAATTACCAGTAAGAGTAAATTTACCAGCTACAAAATCAAAGTGGAAGACAAGATGCTGAATAAGGAAGTAGAGCGTTTGCAAAAGCAATATGGCTCACTCGTGGATACAGATAAAAGTGGTAAAGAGGATTTGATCTATGGGGAATTTGTTCAGCTTGATGCTGAAGGGAAAGAGATGGAAGAGGGTATTAAAAATACTACGACTGTATTTGTAAGTACTATCGAAGATAAGGCCACGCAGAAAAAATTTATTGGACTTAAACCCAAAGAGGAAGTTATTGTTGAACCAAATAAACTCACATCTAATCACGAAGACTTGGGTAAGATGTTGGGGATTACCCATGAGCAAATACATGGACTCATCAGTAAGTTTGTCTTTAAGGTTAGTATGTCTAAGAAAGTTGAACCAGCAACTTTGGATGAAGATTTTTTTAAAAAACTATTTCCTGCCGATGACGTGAAAGACGAAAAATCATTTCGTGAGATACTAAAAAGTAGAATCGAAGCACAATTTGAGAATAATTCAAAGGATCTTTTCAAAAGAGATGTAAGTCGTATTATGATTGATAAGATTAATCCTAAATTGCCCCAAGATTTCTTGGTCAAATGGACTGCCTTGTCAAATAACAAAAGTGAGGAAGAGGCGGCAGTGGATTTTGAATTCCATGCCGACGGATTGAAATGGCAACTGATAATGAATAAAATATCAGAGGATAATGACATTAAAGTGGAATTTGATGAGACTATGGATTTCACGAAAAAGACATTGATTGAGAATTACGCACAATATGGATATCCAACGCCTGACGAAGAAGAGATGAATCAAACAGCTATGCGAGTCTTGCAAAATCAAGAGGAAGCAAGCAGGGTGTTTGAAGTAATTCGAGAAGGAAAAATATTCGACTTTATAAGAGAGAGTGCCAAAATAACAGAAAAAGAAATCACCTTTGATGATTCTAAAGAAATGGCAGAGAAGGGGTAGATACTGAATTAAGACAAAGAGAAAGGTCATCCCGAACTATCGGAATGACCTTTTTTTGTATTCAAAAACTATATCCCCGTAATTAACAGTTCGTTTTTAAGAGATTAATAATTGAGACGATCAGACCCTGAATTATCCTCCTACATTTGGAACGCAAACAAACAATCATTGAAGGTTGTTTTTTTACCAAAAGGCAAGGATGATAGACCCGAACGATTTTAGAAAATACGCAATAAAGCATAAAGGAATTAATAGCTTACATGTAGATGCATACATGAATAGTGTAAGCGCTTCTGTGACGCCAGTGATAATCGAAGAACGTCAGTTGAATATTCAAGCTATGGATGTGTTTTCACGACTAATGATGGATAGAATTATCTTCTTAGGTACTCAGATATATGATGAGGTCGCAAATATTATCCAAGCACAATTACTCTATCTTGAGTCTGCTGATAGTTCAAAAGACATTCAGATATACTTAAACTCACCTGGAGGAAGCGTATATGCCGGACTTGGAATATATGATACGATGCAATACATCAAGCCTGATGTAGCAACTATATGTACAGGCATGGCAGCATCTATGGGGGCAGTGCTTCTTTGTGCAGGCGCTCCTGGAAAGCGTACCGCTTTGAAGCATGCGAGAGTAATGATTCACCAACCTCTAGGTGGTGCACAAG
This sequence comes from Bacteroidota bacterium, assembly GCA_024279715.1. Classification (GTDB taxonomy): domain Bacteria; phylum Bacteroidota; class Bacteroidia; order Flavobacteriales_D; family JABDKJ01; genus JAJRRH01. Next base: position 18,952 of record JAJRRH010000196.1, on the reverse strand, counting down.
GACAAGCTTCTGATATTGAAATTACAGCTCGTGAAATCGGTAAGTTGAAAAAGGAATTGTATGACATCATATCACAACACTCGGGTAAATCATACCAAGAAGTATGGGATGATAGTGATAGAGACTATTGGATGACGAGTGAAGAAGCTAAAGAATATGGCATGATAGACGAAGTATTGATACGTAAATAGGCAGTATAATCAATCAAAGACATTTACAGATTTATTTTAGGTTGTAAGTGAAAAGCGGATAGACTTAGGTTTATTCGCTTTTTCATTTTGTAGAGCGATAATATAAACGTAGTTTTGAGCACTAAATTTATATTATGAGTGAGAATGCAAAATGTTCTTTTTGTGGAAAACACAAAAATGAAGTTCAAATACTAATTGCGGGAGAATCAGCACACATCTGTGAGATGTGTGCTACCCAAGCGGCTGAAATTGTTGAACAACAGTTCTATGACGTGAATGACAACCTGGAGCCTAAGGTTCAAGATGTAGAATTGCCGACACCTATTGAAATAAAAGAACACCTGGATAAGTATATTGTAGGACAAGAAGTTGCCAAGAAAATACTCTCTGTCGCTGTTTATAATCACTATAAACGAATAAACAATTCTAAGAAATCAAAGAAGGACGATGTAGAGCTTGAAAAATCTAATGTACTGATGGTGGGAGAGACAGGAACCGGGAAGACTTTATTGGCGAAAACGATTGCCAAGGTATTGAAAGTGCCATTCGCCATTGCTGATGCTACCATTCTGACAGAAGCAGGATATGTAGGTGAAGATGTTGAGAGTATATTATCCAAACTGTTACAAGCTTGTGATTTTGATGTGGCAAAGGCGGAACGTGGGATAGTATTTATTGACGAAATTGATAAAATAGCTAGAAAGGGGGATAATGCATCCATCACAAGAGATGTATCGGGTGAAGGAGTGCAGCAAGCACTTTTGAAATTGCTGGAAGGCTCTGATGTCAATGTGCCACCTCAAGGTGGTAGAAAACACCCGGATCAGAAAATGATTAAAATTAACACCCAGAATATACTCTTTATTAGTGGTGGAGCATTCGATGGAATAGCTGGGATTATCAAAAAACGAGTAAACCTACAGGCTATCGGATTTAGTGCTGAGGCGGATAGTGGAATCAATGAACTTAATATCCTGGAGAATGTTTCTCCTTTGGATATTCGTACATTTGGACTTATCCCAGAACTTATAGGGCGATTTCCTGTGATCACTCACCTTGAACCGCTAACCAAAGAGATATTGAAGCTGATACTTACTCAGCCTGTTAACGCACTTACAAAACAGTATACTAAATTGTTTGAATTAGATGGCGTCAAACTTACATTTGAAGCCAAAGCAATTGATTTTATTGTCGAAAAAGCGGAAGAACTTAAACTAGGAGCTCGTGGATTGCGATCTATTTGTGAAGCAATACTGACAGATGCAATGTATAAAATACCAAGCGATCAAACCATCAAGAAATTGAAAGTTACCAAGTCGATGGCAGAAAATCAATTTAAAAAGTCTAAACTAAGCAAGCTTAAAGTCGCTTAGTATTAAAAAATAAAAGCAATATATTCAAGAATGAAAATCAAATCATTATTACTACTGGGGATTTTATTTTTTACAATAAAGGTCTATAGCCATGAAGGAATGTGGATACCCACTTTATTGCAAGCTATTGAAGAACCAATGCAAGCGGAGGGGCTTAGACTCTCTGCGGAGGATATCTATTCAATAAATCATTCAAGTTTAAAGGATGCTATCGTTCACTTTGGCGGAGGATGTACTGCCGAGATGATAAGCGATCAAGGATTATTATTAACCAACTATCATTGCGGATATAGCCAAATACAAAGTCATAGTACAGTGGATCAAGATTATCTAACGGATGGATTTTGGGCTGGGTCAAAAGAAGAAGAGCTTAGGAATCCAGGATTAACAGCAACATTTATCCAACGTATTGAAGATGTGACTGCAAAAATGTTAGATGCTATGGCATCTGTTTCAGCAGAAGAAAAAGAAAAAGCTCTAATAGAGATGGCTGCTTTGATTGAAGAGGAGGCTAGTGAAAATGGCAAGTACAAAGCCAAGATAGTTCCGTTTTACTACGGTGCCGAATATTATATGATTGTCACAAAGACCTATAACGATGTTAGGTTAGTAGGTGCTCCACCATCTGCAGTAGGTAAGTTTGGTGGAGATACCGATAATTGGATATGGCCAAGGCATACTGGGGATTTTTCATTGTTCAGAATATACGCTGATGCAGAGAATGAACCTTCCGCTATTTCAGATAACAATAAATCTTACAAACCATTAAAATCATTGCAAATATCGGCAGCTGGCGTTGAAGAAGGTGACTTTACCATGGTATATGGATTTCCTGGTCGTACAGAAAAGTACCTAGTGTCTAGTGCAGTGGACTATGTCGAGAATAAAGAAAATCCAGCCAAAATTGCAATGAGAGAAGCAACTCTCTCAATTATGGAGAAATCTATGGCAAGCGATGATAAAATAAGAATACAATATGCCGCTAAACAGTCTAGAGTGAGTAATGCATGGAAGAAATGGATAGGTCAAAACTTCGGATTAAAACAACAAAAGGTACTTGATCAAAAGATTAAATGGGAGAATGAATTTCAGTCATTAGTAGATGAAGATCCAGAAATGAAAACCAAGTATGGTGATTTGCTGAATAAGTTACAGTTGATGAATGATAGTATCGAATCCTATAAGATGGCGAGGTCAATGTTTATTGAATATGTATATTACGGTCCTGAATTGATTCGTTTCATTAATAAATTTGATAAAATCGTGCAGAGCTATGAAGTATTAGAGAAAGATGGAAAGCTAGAAGAAGAGAAAGAGAAATTGATGAAAGCAACAGATTCATTTTTCAAAAACTATCATCAACCGACCGATAAACTTATCTTCGATAAACTTACTGAAATGTATATCTCTAATGTGCAAACGGAGTTGTTGGCACTAAGTCTTCGTAATCCAAAGGCGAGAAAAAAACTTAGCAATAATATATATGTGAAATCAATATTTTCTTCAAAGAAAGGGGTTAAGGATATGCTGAAGAAAATAAAAGCTTCTAATGTGAAGAAGCTGAAATCTGACCCCGGATTTAAATTTGCCTCCGAAGTGTACGTGTCGTATTTTACTTCCACTAGACCAAATTACAGTAAGTATGAATCCAAAATTTCGGACTTAATGAGGCAATATGTAGAAGCGCAAAGAATACTTTTTCCTGACAACCGATTTTCACCTGATGCAAATAGTACCCTACGATTGACGTATGGTAAAGCGGAAGGTTCCAGACCAAGGGATGGTGTTATCTATAGGTTTTACACCACTTCACAAGGTATCTTGGATAAGTATGTCCCCGGCTCCAAAGATTTTGATCTGCCAAAAAAGCTTGTAAATCTATTGGAAAATAAGGATTTTGGAAGCTATGCGCATGATGATGGAACTCTGCGGGTTTGCTTTACTGGGTCTAATCACACTTCAGGAGGGAATTCTGGAAGTCCGACATTAAACGGCAAAGGTCAGCTGATCGGATTAAATTTTGATCGCTCTTGGGAAAGCACAATGAGTGATATAATGTTTGCACCAGATATCTGTCGTAATATCATGGTTGATATTAGGTATGTATTATTTGTAATTGATAAGTACGCTGGAGCGGATCATCTTATTAAGGAAATGGATATAGTATATTAGATAGATACTTGTTCCTAATAGTAGAACTAAAAAAAACGCCCCATGGAGATAAACTCTATGGGGCGTTTTCATAATTAGATGTTTTTTAGATTATTCGCCAGGATTAACATTGGCAGAAATTCTTAGTACCGTAGTTGACGGCTCTGTGTTGGCTGTGATGGTCACAGTTTTACTCTGTTTGTTCTTTTGTTTACCCGGTTTGTACACAACTTTTATTACATTGGTTTCACCAGGAGCAATAGGATAGTCAGGGAATTCGGGAACAGTACATCCACACGAGCCTTTTGCTTTAGTTATAATCAACGGTTCACTTCCAGTATTCGTAAATTTAAAAATATGTTCATTCTCAGTGTCTTGGTTAATGTCACCGTAGTCGAATGCCATTTCTTCAAATGCTAAAGACGTGAGAGGACCAGTTGGCGTATTATCCGTTATTATCGGCTTAGGCTTATTGTCATTTGTGCTTTTTAAAGCATTGTCCGCAGTATTGTTATTCGCCTTTGATGAATTATCTTTTATAGACGAAATTTTATCAGAAGCTTTTCTTTTTGTAGATGAAGACGCCTCTGATTTATTAAGCATGATATACACATTGGCGATAAGTGCTAGGGCAATTATTCCTAATAGACCATATTTTAAACTGTTATTCATTGTTTTTTTTTTATGTTACTTGGCAAATATACAACTTCCTTTAACAAATATGCAACAGCAAAATTGTAGAATCTTCTTTTTCAATACTATTCTACCGCTTTTACAGCCTCTTTTTTAATGGGTTTTCCACCTAGAATGTTGAATTCGTTTGAGTCTATCACTTGTAAAGCCTTCTGATATGTTGGAAATATTGGATTGATTATTTCATAGAAAGCACCGCGTTTGTATAGATTACGTGCTATTAAAGCTTTTAATCTAGTTTTAGTAAGGAGTTCCCCTTTTTTATACTCTTCCTCGTTCTCTTCAACACCTTCATCTTTAGAGTATTTAATGAATTTTGACATTACTTTGTCATCCATAGTGAATCCGTCTTTAAAAGAGTGGATATTAGGGTATTGTTTCGTCAAATCTTTTCTGTGTTTATTGACATACTCCAGAGCGTAAGAATTCATGATTCCTTTTCTCACTACAGCGTAGTAGTAATCCGAGCCCATAGTAGTGTCTATAGGGACAAAAATATCGGGCATCACGCCACCGCCACCGTAAACTACCCTGCGATTATCTGTGTAGAACTTCAGTGAGTCTCCAAGATGAATACTATCCATAGAATTAAGTTCTCCTTTCTCTAATCGTTCGTATTTTTCTTTTCTGTAAGCATCTGCGCCATCGGCATATGATTTTTGGATACATCTACCTGATGGCGTATAGTATCTTTGCGTAGTCAATCTTACCGCAGAACCATCAGGAAGGGGAACTGGTTTTTGAACCAAGCCTTTGCCAAATGATCTTCTACCTATGATGAGACCTCTATCATGGTCTTGTATAGCCCCTGAGACTATCTCGCTGGCAGAAGCAGAACTTTCATTTATTAGAACAATTAATTTCCCCGATTCATAATCCCCTCTGCTTGTGGCGAAAGATTCTTTTTTAGGAAAAGATCGTCCTTTTGTAAATACTATAAGTTGACCATCTTTCAGGAATTGGTCAGCCAGACCTTTTGCTGTCCTGAGATATCCACCACCGTTGCCTTGGAGATCTAGGATTAAATTCTTCATACCTTGTTTCTTAAGTGAGTCAAGTGCCTCCGTGAATTCTTCCACAGTATTGGCAGCAAAACGATTCACTTTGATGTATCCGGTAGTAGGACTTGCCATGTAACCTGCGTCTACACTGTAAATTGGAATTTTATCACGGGTAATCTCAAAAGGGAGCAGATCTTTTGATCCTTTTCTTTTGATTGTTACATTAACCTTAGTTCCTTTTGGCCCTTTTAGTAGCCTCAGTACATCTGAATTCTCTAAACCAATACCGGCAATATTCTCATCGTCTACTATTACAATTCTGTCTCCTGCCATAAGACCAACTTTTTCGGAGGGTCCGCCAGCAATCGTTTGAACGACCATCAAGGTGTCTTTGAATATGTTGAATTGTATGCCTACCCCGTCAAAATTTCCTTTAAGAGGTTCGTTCATAGCTACTAATTCATCCGCAGGAATGTATGAAGAATGAGGGTCAAGTTCATTCAAGATCCCGCGAATAGCATCTTCAACCATATCTTCGTTATTGACACTATCCACATAGTTCTTGTTTATGTGGTATAAAAGAGCTTCTATTTTATCCACTCCATAAGTATCAGTTTGGGCACTGATTGAGATTTGTAAAAGTAGTAATAGCGCAAGGGAGAAAATGCGAAAGAAGTTATTCATGTTTTATAGTTTTATTGATATTGCGAACAAATATCGGTTTTTATTTTAAAGAATTATCAATAATGATACCATTTTTCACTTATGATAAAGTTAAAAAGATATTCGTCTCGATAGCTGGTTGGTCAATGTTTGATGGCTTGTTCAATTTCAGATTAATTCTCTTCTAATTTACTAGTTAATCAATATGTAATCAGTGATATACTTTGTTTGTGTTGTATTTGGTCTAAGCAAATCATTATGCGTGCAATAATTATAACTATATTAGCAATTCTTTTTTAAGAGAACTATTTTGTAATAATGCGGTTAAAATATATTATATTATTCTTCTGTACAGTTTCTGTCTCCTTGATAACGGGTCAGATTCAAATGGCCGGATATCCTCTGAGTTATAGCCACATTGGTTTGATTGAGGATGCTGGATTACCTGTGGTAGAGTTGACAACCCCTAATATTGGAAACCTATTGTCCACCGACTTGATACAAAGTCGAAGTGATGCAATATGGCGGGATGCCATTGCTATACCAGCAAATGTTAATGTCTTAGAGGAGGGAACATGGTATGATATTGCTGGCGTTGGGAGAATTTGTAAATTAATAGTAAAAGCACCAGATGCTTTGAGTTTGGAGCTTAATTTTGATGGTTTTTTTCTTCCTGATGGCGCAAAATTGTTCGTTTATAATCCTGATCACACTGAGTTTATTGGCGGATTTACAAGTGATAATAATAAGAGTTTTTCTAGCTTATCAACCCATATGATACAAGGGGAGAGTTGTATTCTTGAGTATTTCGAACCGTTTGAGGTCAATATGTCACCTGTTCTTCATCTTATGGATGTGACATTTCGATACCGTGATTTTTTAAGACTGGAAGATAATGGTGGGTCACAGCAATGTGAAATAGATGTCAGCTGCATCGATAATGAGACGTGGAACGGGTCAGTAAATAGTGTTGTAAGGATACGTTCCAGAATAGGAAATGATTTTTTCTGGAGTACAGGGGTATTGATGAATAATACAAATGAGGATTGCAAGCCTTATATACTAACTTCCCTTAGGTCAGTTATCAATCCTTATACAATTGAGGATGCGGAAGCTTCAGATCTGCATTTTTTTAGATACTACTTTGATTATCAAAGAGGTGAATGTGGTGAAGGCAAAGGATTGAATAAGTCTATTAGTGGTTCTTATCGCAGGGCTGATAGTAATGATAATGGGGGCGAACTAGGCTCTGATTTCTTACTGCTAGAGTTATCATGCGTTATACCTGAAAGTTATAATGCCTATTGGGCAGGATGGAATGTGTCTGAAAATCCGAATGCCAATGCTGGTTTTACTGTTCATCATCCTCTTGGTGATGTAAAAAAGATTTCGGTGTTTAATAGTTCTCCTGTCAATGCCGATTATGGTATTAGCAATACTCACTGGAAAGTTACGTGGTCAGATATTGGGACATCAGGTAAAGGGGTGACTGAAGTTGGGTCTATTGGAGCTCCCTTGTTTGACAGTGAGGGTCTTGTTTTTGGTACGCTAACAGCGGGAGGCTCGAGTTGTGATTCAAGCCTTCCGGGGGCATCAAATAATCCTGATTATTTTGGAAAAATGAGTAAGCATTGGATGTCTAATCCAAACGCTATTCCAATGAAATTACGGTCATGGTTAGATCCTGCTGCTACGGGTAATACCCTGTTTGAAGGTAGTTCTAATCCTTGTGTGGTAGGAGTGAGGGAAAATTTCTCAGATTCGGAGATTATTGCGTGGCCTAATCCTGTAAAGAATGAATGGCACGTTAAGTTACCTGATACAGGTATATTTTATATTGGAGTACATGATATGCTAGGGAGATTGGTGTTGTCTGATAGGGATGCTCAAGGGGTGTCAATCTTGGATTTTTCTGAGCTCCCAAATGGAGTTTATGCGGTAAGTATCACTTCCGTTTCACATGGGTCTTTTTCTTCGAAAGTGATAGTAGAACGATAAAATCTCGCTCCTCAGTTTTAATATATGCTTGTTTAAAACTATACGTTATACTCTATTCTGCCCCATAATAGATGGTATTTTTGTAAGATTAAAAATAAATGTAACCAAAGCTTAATTTTATCGTACAATAAGCTTGAATCTAACACCCTAAATCTTATGAGAAAGATATCAATATTAATAGTTTTTATAGTTAGCGCATTGGTAACCAACGCTACAACGTATGTGTCCGTTATGGATGGTGTCTTTGACGATGCTGCTACCTGGGGTGGATCTGGGTTTCCAACTACCAATGATGACGTGATTATGAGCCACGTTATTACGACTACTGGAACGGAAAGATGTAATGATCTAACAATCATTGGAAGTGGAGCGCTGACGCTTAACGGAACTTTTTATGCATATGGTGATATGATATTGAGTACTGGAACGACGGTGGATATTCAATCGAAAACAATTAGAGTAAGGGGTGAAATGACCTTAAACGGAATAATCAATGGAACAACAGGTAGATTTTATCTGCAAAATCCAACGGGTTACTCAGGGCCTAATTTCAATCTGAGTGGTAATGGATCTGTTATTATGAATGGTGGTAGGTGGTTTATTAGTAGGGATTTGGAGATATTGGCAGGCAGCAATATTACAACAACAGCTAAGTTGGTTTTAAGTAAAGCAACTCTCAATAATGGAATTTTCACGATGATGAATATGCAAGCAGGTACATCTTCTTCTTGGGTCAATGGCGCTGGAGCTACTGTTAAATTTGGTGGAACCGTGGATACTGACTTGGCCCTTACCGCTAGTTCGGCTGACAATACGGTTATTTATAACGCTATGGGTAGTTTGGATCAAACATTACTTATTCCATCGTTAAATAGATATCAGAATTTAGTGATTGATGGAGATGATGTGGCAAGCGTAAAAGTTTTTGAAGCCAATATTAATATTAATGGAGATCTGACTATCGAAGGTTCTACCTTGAGGGCAGGAACGAATAGTTCCCCAGATATTGACATAAAAGGAAATTGGAACAATTATGGCGGAGTTTTTGACCCACACCAAGGATTTGTAGCATTTAATGGTTCTAACGATCAGGAGATTGACCAACCTGATGGGGTAGAACACTTTTACGACTTGTATTGTTCTGGATCAGGTAGTTTGTCTTTGTTTGTGGATCTAATAGTAGATCGTAATCTTACTATTGAAAAGACCTTTGATACATTTGGACAAGCTCTATATGTGGGTGGGAATTGGACGACCACATTGCCTGTCGATCTAGATGGAAGTGTCGTAACGTTTGGAGGTAATAATAATGGTACAATAACTGGAAATATCACTTTCGAAAATGTTACGATAGATAAATCGTTTACTACTACGAATATGACAATTGCTAGTGGAACGACAGTTAAAATTACTGGGTCGCTTGAAATACCACAAGGAGTATTAAATACTAATGATAATTTGGTCATCGTCTCAAATGCTCTAGGAGCTGGTAGAGTGGGAGACCTCAGTAATGGAACGATTAATGGTCAAGTAGAAGTGCAAAGATTCTCAAGTAACAGTCTTAATGGTTGGCACTTGATGTGCTCTCCTGTGCAAGGAACGACATTGGCAGATTGGGATGATGATATGATTACTACTGGATATCCTGGTTCTGATTACCCTGCTTTTGATTTCAATAATGCAACCTATTACAATGAATCAATCTCTGGTGGTAACAAAGACGATGGACTTGTTGACGCTTCTAGCTCTACAGAAAGCACTTCTGATATGAAGGGATGGAGAATTTATATTGCTGCAGGCGAAACAAATATTGATGTGAAGGGAGATTTGATAATAGGTAGTCAAACAATTCCTGTATCATATACAGACAACGGCGCACCTTTTGAGGATGGTTGGAATTTAGTTCCTAATCCATATGCCTCTGCTATAGATTGGGATGCAGCAACTGGATGGACTCGCTCCGGAATTAATGATGCAATATATGTATGGGATCCTGTGACAGAAACCTACACAACATACATCGCTGGTATAGGTACAAATGGGGGATCAAGATATGTTCCTTCTACACAAGCTTTCTGGGTACAAGCATCAAGTGCTTCACCATCTTTAACAATTAATGAGCCTGTGAAGGTTGACAATGCCGTAACATTCAAAAATAAAGTGGCAAGAGAAGATTATTTCAAGTTGATCTTGTCGGATGCGCAAAATGTCAACTGCGAAGTAGCAGTTCGTATAGATGAAAAAGCTACGGATTTGTTCGACCCTTCATTTGATGCTTACTATTTAGCAAGTGGCAATGAAACCAAACCTGCGCTAGCAATCAAAGATGAGAATGAAGTAGCTTATTCTGTATATAGTATCAATGAATTGTCTGATCAAAGAATGATTCCACTATATGTAAAGGTAGGATCAAATGGACAATATGCTTTCTCATTTGAAAACTTAAGTAATTTTAAGAAGTCTTCTTGTATGACTTTAATTGATTCCGAGTTGGGAATGGAATATCCCGTGAAAGAAGGAGCTAAGGTCAATGTAAATCTTGATGCAGGTGAGTATCAAGATAGATTTGTATTGAAAATGTCATCACCGATTCAAACGAATGTAATAAACCAAGCATGTGAAGCTGGTAAAGATAGAATTCAAGTTGTCTTACCTGAGGTGTCAGAGTCATGGGAGCTTACAATGCTTAATTCCTCAGGGGTAAATGTGTATGAGAATACAGTACAAGGAGGTGTGATTGAATCGTCCAACCTACAAGGAGGGGACTATAGTGTACAGTTGATTTCGCAAAGTGGAAATTGTATTAGCAACACCACAGAATTGAACATACCAATTACCCATAATCCTGAGGTGAGTTTTGAAACTTCACCATCGCTTTTAGGAGGTGCTAATGGAGCGATTTTCACAAGTGTGAAAGGTGCTTTATCACCATTTGATTTTGAATGGGACAATGGGGCCGTAACTAGCGATTTGATTAATGTAGCTCCTGGATTACATTCCCTAACAATAACGGATGCTCGTAATTGTAGTTATAGTACAAGTATTGTCGTTGAGGCAGATGGCTTGGCGCAAGAAATCTCTGATAAGTCGTTGGAAAACAACGCTATTTCATTAGTGAATCATGAGGGTTACTTCAGTGTTGGTTTTAATTACGAAACGAAACAAAATCTTGAAATTTCCGTATACAATAGTATCGGACAGATAGTTTATTCAAAGACACATCAAAATATGGATGTCGACGTAGTAAATATATCTTCAGGAGACTTAACAGGTGTAACTCTGGTGGTATTTAGAAATATTGAGACCAATGTCGTTACAATAAAAAGAATAGCCTTGTAAGTTTCTATTAAAGAGTAAGACCTGAAAAGTCTCATCTGTCCAGTAATAAACCGCTGTATAGATGAGACTTTTTTTGTATATTTCTCTTTGCTTAATCACTTTTCCATCTTTTGGAATAAGTATCACTTCCGTATCCAATGGTGACTTTAATAATGTCGCAACGTGGGATTGTAGTTGTGTGCCTACCAATGTGGATGATGTAACAATCATTCACGACGTTTATAGCAATACTTACGTTCCTATGAGGGATTTGACGATATCAAATGGTAGTACATATACCAATAATGCATTTGTTTGGGTTTTTGGTAATCTGAGTGTTGAGGCTGGATCTCGATGGGAAAGCACCTATGTTTTAATAGTTGAAGGAGATTATATAATCGATGGTGTCTATAACTCCACTAAAGGAATAGTACTTGATGGTGCCGATGTTTTGTTAGGTGGTACTGGTACAATTAGTACTCCAAATTGGCTAATCTTACGTAACGGAGATAAAACTATACCCGCCACTACAAATCTTACCTTGCCGATAGGTTACGGGATATACTTATATTCAAATACGGGGACAGTAACCAATAATGGGAGGATTAAAACTAACTGGCTTGCTGGCTTCGACTACACAACTTGGGTAAATGCGCAAAATAGCGTCGTTGAAATAGCCACTCACTCATATAACGACTATGTACTAGATGCAACAGCTCAAAACAATACAGTCATTTTTAGTGGTAAAAATCAGTATGTAAAATCTACTTTCAATAATAAATATTATAATCTTGTACTTACTGCATCTGGTGGATTGTATAATAAGGTATTGACCTCTGACGTGATTGTTGAAAATGATTTATACATTGTCAATACTCGATTATGGTCAAATGGAAATAATATAGAAATAAAGGGGGACTGGATCAATAGTGGCGGTAAATTTAATCCAGGCTTGGATGGAGTTACTTTTAGTGGAGTTGATCAATTACTAAGCGCTACGAATAACTTCGAAACCTTCAACGATTTGAGAATAAGTAATACTGGATCACTCCTTTTGAATACTAAAATTAGTTGTAAGAACAATTTTTGGAATCAAGGGACTATCGATGCGAGTGGGTATATAATGGCGATATCTGGGGATTGGAGAAATGAGGGGCAGTTTATTCATGGAGATAATACCGTGAGACTTGTAGGCGCTGGCGTTTCTAGTGTCATTGGCGCAACAGAATTTTTCAATTTAGTGGTAAAGAAAATTGGTAGTGTGGATTGTTTGGACGAAATAACAATCAGAGATGAATTAAGAATGAAAGATGGCACTTTGAATACTAATGGAAGAGTAACATTGTTGTCAGATGTGAACGGTACTGCTCGACTTGATAGAGTGACTAATGGGCTGCTCAATGGCGACTTAATCGTACAACGATATTTTGCTACTACAACGAATGATTGGCATCTTCTGGGAGCACCAGTTAGTGGTCAATCTCTTGTGGATTGGGATGATGATTTGATGACAATGGGGTTTCCAGGGTCTGATTTTCCAAGCTTTTACTTTAATAATGTCACTTACTATGATGAATCCTACCCAGGGCATAAAGATGAAGGATTGCTCAATGCATCGTCAATCAATGAATCAATAGGGATAGGACAAGGATTGAGATTGTATTTGCCTGTTGAGATTAATACGATAGATGTTAAGGGGCCAGCTAATATTGGAAATATAAACCTTCCCGTAAGTTATACCGATAGTGGTAGTGCATTAGATGATGGTTGGAATTTGGTGGCAAATCCATATCCGTCCACAATTAACTGGAATAAGAGCGCTGGTTGGAATAAATCTGGTATAAATGATGCTATTTATATATGGAATCCAAGCAATAGTCAGTATACCACATTTGTAGGTGGAGTAGGAACGAATGGGGGAAGTAAGTTTATTCCTTCTACACAGGCCTTCTGGGTACAAGCAAATAGTGCAAGTCCTTCTATTTTGATTAAGGAACGTGCTAAAGCTAAAAATGACATAGCCATTAAGAAGGCATCTGCTCAAGATTTCTTTAAAGTACGAATTGATTCTGAGAATGGATATTATGATGAATGTGTCATTAGAGTTAACCCTCTCGCAACGGATACTTTTGATGCAGACTTTGATGCATTGGAATTAAGATCGCCTGTCGAGGGAGTGCCAAGTGTCAGTGTCAAAGGAATTGACGAGAAGAGTTATTCTATTTTCAGTTTTGCGTATGATGGTAGCATGAAGATTCTGCCTATTGACGTTGTGGTGTCGGAAAGCGGAACATATCAGTTTTCTTTTGATAATTTGGATAGGTTTAGGGATTATACTTGCTTGTCTTTATATGACGCTATGACGGAAACTTTTTATCCAATAGAAGTGGATGAGGTGATTGATGTTGCACTTTCAGAAGGGGAGTCTCAAAACAGGTTTTTCATTCATGTATGTCCTCCCATTGATGTGTTTAGTACTGCCTCTATGCCTGATAAAAAAATTGATTCTAAAGTGGTGGTAAGGAGTAATTCAATAGAGATACTATTGGGAACTGAATTGTCTGGCGTTACGAGTGTTGCAATTCATGATTTGCAAGGCAAATTGTTGTTTGCTAATGAGATGTATTTGAAGAAGGAATCTAGATTATTTTTAGATAAAAACAATCTAAAAGGAGTGGTTTTGATTACGGTACAAAATTTTAATAGTGAGTATATAACAGCTCAAAAGGTAGTAATGGAATAACTACCTTTTGAGCATCATTTGTACCTCTTCCTTGCTTAAAACCTTTCCTTCGTATTCGCCGATAACTTCGGCTGCAATAAATCCTTTCTTAACGAGATCTTCAAGTGCAAGTTTGGCTTCTTCTGCTGACTTGTAATGCCCCACAGTATAGTACACTTTGTTTCTTATTCTCATGGATTCAACATCCCCTAAGTTGATAAATTTATTAACCATTCTAGGAGGAACTTTTCCATTGTCAAAAACACTAAGTTGTACTCTAAATTCAAATAAGTCTTTGTCAAAAGCTTCTGTGTTTACTTCATTCCAAATTTTATTATAATCTATTTTGTTGATTACTTCAACGCCAACATCTTGAAGATCTATTCTTTTACCATCTTTATAGGCTGTTAGAAATACGCCTTTGTACCCTTGTGTAAGCAATTCTATTTTGTGTTTTGCCGCTTTAAGAGGGTCTGTAAATGATCCACTAACATATCTAGTGAGTCCATCATCGCCTTTAAGGTGAGATACATCATCGAGATAATCAAAAAGGGTTACAGGTTCTTCACTTCTAAATGCTCCTAACTGAATTCTATAGGTGATACCACGACTGTTCTTATTGATACGTTCAGGGACGTGAAGGATGTCATTCTGTACATTATTGGTTTCATTGTTCAAAGATATGACTCTGTCGCCTCTCATTTCAACAACCTGTCCGCTTACATTATCCAAGAAAAGTGACATTTGTCTTAGTACGGCATTCTCCAATTTGTCGTATGATTTGGTAGTATATATTGTTGAATCTCCAATATTGGTTGTGACCAAATCAGGTACGCTTAGAAGGAGCATTGATTGTTCTTTTGTGATGCCACCTTTTGTAGAGCCGAGTAATACTGAGAATTCACCTTTTCTATTATGAATCGAGACATCTCTATTCTCTCTTTGTTCTCTCGCTTTCTCTTCAAGCGCTTTCGTGTTTTTTTCAGCTAGTTGAGTAAAAGTCATTGGTCGATCCCCAGATTCTACAATTCCTTTTACAATATTAGGTTCGCCCCACATGTTCTGGTAGTTGTCAAAGACGCGCTGAAAGTATTCTGGCGATAGTCCTATGCCTAATGTGTCCACCTCCATGCTTGAAGGTGTCTCAATCTCTCGGTCTCTATAGTTTGGAATAAAATCTTTGTCAATATCAAGTGGACATCCATATTCGTCTACCTTGGCATATTCCGGAGTGTGTGGGCATCTATCTACAATATCAAATACCCCATCATTATCTTCATCTTCTGTATCCGCATCATTTATATTGGCTAATAAATCTTCACTTAGGATGTCTTCTTTGGTTTTGCCTTTGATGCTTATGTTATAACTCAAAGAGAAGTTGGTGTATAAAAACCTATCATTTTTAGCATCTCCTTTTCTCTCTCCAATACTTTCATTCGTGATGTTATCAATAAGGTCAGTCTGGTTGTAATACATGGTCGTTCCTATGCGGAAATTAATCTTGTCTGACAAGGGCATCTGAACACCAATTCCGATGGGGTAAGAAAAGGTTCTTTCTTTGTAGTCACCAAAATCGTCCATATTAAGTTCACGTAAATCAGATTCGTAAACGTAGTCTTGCGTGATAATTTCGGCTTCATCGGCATTGGAGTCATTTTGTGCAATGTCACGTATGCTTCCATCTGACCAATAGTGATAGGTATTACCATTGCGATCCAATAGATCCGTTTTGGATAAAAATTCAAAAGAACTTATGCCAATGTTGATGAATGGATAGATAGACCTGTTTTGCCCCAGAAGCGCATTGAAGTTGTATGACAATCCTATTCCGCCGCCACGAATTTCTGTTTGAAAGTTAAGATTTCTTTGGGATGATCGTTCATTGACTGTTAGCTTACCAAAAAGACTGTGAAAGTATACATCCATATTGGAAGATACGGGTGAGGTAATGTGAAGTTGATATCCTATATTACTAACTAAGGGGTTATGTTTGGCGAAGTTGTTGCCAACATCTCCGAGGAAGGTGAAATTGCCTACGCCAAATCCAATTTGAGCAGAGAAGTCGTTGCTAGTGTTAACGCTATCTTCTGGAGACTCAATAATCGTAGCAAATGGCAATGCTAGACTATCTTGTTCTTGGGCATAGATAGAAGCTGACCCAACAAGAAAAACAATTACGGCTATTATTCTTGTGATGGACCTTCTATGGATACTTAGTTGTACCATTTTTGTTTTGAAATCATTAGTGCTTCTTGTACAGTAATTCTTTCACCGTCGTTATATGCCGAAACAAATGGGCCGTCAAAATTGTATTGACCACGGACCATGTTTCTTTGGTCTCTAGCTGATTTGTATGTACCAAAGGTTCCATAAGTATATTTAATCCAACCTTCGTGATTCTCAATCGAAAATTTTGAATGAAAGTTGTGTCGCTTGCGGAGATACTCTTTGCCAACTACATTTTTTCCAGCCATTAGCTGAACTCGATAGGTTATGCCGCTATCTGCATCGGAGACACTAGATGTTGAAGTAAAGCTATCGTCTTCTTTTAGGATATTGTCTTTCACATACTCTTTGACACTTACTTTGGTAGATTCTGGCTCCTCAACATCTGCTGTCATATCTGGTGTTACTGTGGTCGTGATGTTTTCTACAGCGGAGCTGGTAGACGAATTGTTGTTTGAGTTAGTATTGATAGGGTCACTTTCTTTCGAAGAATTTGTGTTGTCAACACTTGGAGTAGTATTGTCATCATTTACCTTCGAACGATTGGTTTCGTAAGTAGAAGTTGATGATGTCGCTGGATCCATTACTGTTGCTTGAGTAGTGTTTGTCGTCGAAGTCGAGTGATTGGTGTTATCTACTGATGCTGTATTTGATGTAGTAGGAGTAGTATTGTCGTTCAGTGTAGAAGCAGTGTTGTTAACGTCAGACGAAGTGGTATTGTCTTTTGCAACATTTTCTGCAGAACTTGTCGGCTCCTCTGTGTTTGTATTTAAGGCTGTGTTGTTGTCAACAATGTCTGATGTATTTGTATTGTCCATTGTGTTGTTCACATCTTCTGTCGCAGTATCTATAACAACCTTCGCATTGTTTTGAACGTCCGTTTTTGTATCCGCAAGGTCTTCTGTTGCATCTTCAATTATGTTGTTAGATACATTATTGTCTACCGAATTGGTGGTTGATGTGTTGAGGGTATTGTCTTCTTCTACATCTGTTTTTGTGTTATCGACGTTAGCTACCATCTCACCACCAATCGTTATTGTTTTCTTTGGAATTTCCACTTTTTTCAAGTCAGATCCTGCCATGTAATGAAAATCACCTTCGATGTCTGCCACGCCAGTAAAGTCAGAGGGAGCTTCAAGCAGATATGAAATTTTCATGTTCATTTTTTTTGGTATATCAAACCATACGAGTTTCACTTTGTTTCCAGTTTGTGTGAATATCGCTTCATTATTGGCAACTTCAGTGGCTGTAAATCCTTCTGGTACTATGTCTTGTATTTTTGCAAATCCCTTAACACCAAGTTTGTTGATGTCAATTTCTACTAGATAGTTATAATCCCCTTCGGCGGTAATACTTCTTGAGGCGGATATTTCTGAAGAAGTGGTAGAGTGGGTAGTTGTGGCTACGGCACTTTCTCCTGCTATTATCACCACGTGATTTGGTCCTTGGTGAATGTTTCTGTTGTTGTCTACTAGGTATGAGAATTTGGAGGTTATTTCTTTTTCTGCTCCAGGAAGCCCCTCTTCAATAGTGAATTCGTACTGAATGTCAAAGGAGGATTGTTTTGGTAAATTCATCCAAATAAATTTTGCCTTACCATCTTTAAAAGTAAATGAGGCACCACTCAGGCTAATAGGTTTTATGACAACGCCACTTGGGACATTGATTTGGTATTTTGCAAATCCTACAACGTCGTTTTTAACAATGGTTGCAGTGACTTCGTATTTTGGATTTACTTGAACGCTCTCAGGAAAGTTATCAGTGATTGATATTTCATCAGAAAACATGAAGGACAGTAGAAACACAAAGGTGACATGTCCAAGGATTATAAGTGATTTTAACATTTTTTTCTAGGTAATTCGCTTCACAAAGCTATCTTAAAAGATAGCTATAAACCATTGCTAAGGTCTATATTACAAACAGAAAATTGTGGACAAAGCACGTTGTTGAAAGGTTATTGTCAGCGAATTATCTTGAACGCTATTTGCTGATTTTAGATAGCAACACAGTTTTCCATTTTTCAGGTATTGTTATGCTTTTTTGTGATTGGTGGTCAAAAGTAACTAGCACCGATGTGCCTTTGCAACAAATTATTTCTTTCTGCTCCTTGTTTTTCTTGACGACATGATAGTGGAAAGTGAAGCTCTTCGTGCCCACACTTAATACGGAAGTATGGATGCTGATGTCATCATTCAAAAAGACTGGTAGGAGATATTCTAGTTCATTTTTTACTAGTACGAGTCCATCCTTTTTCCAATCCCAACCACCACTGAAGTTCTTATGAAAAAAATCAATTCGAGCCTGTTCAAAATAGCTTAGATAAGTGGCGTTGTTGACGTGACCCATAGAATCAATATCGGCAAATCGAACGTGTATTTTTGTTTTGCAAATCATCTGTAGTGGTTGAATATATTTTTATAGAAGGGTTACCAAATATTACTGGTGAACTCAGGTACTAAGTGCATCATCTGTTTGACTAGTTTTTTATGATTATTTTCACGGCTAAGATGAATAATTTCTTCTATCTGACTCTGAACCTTTGAGAGGTTGTATTCTTTCACTTTAGCGATTAATATTTGTTGGTGATGAGTTGGTAAAGTGTTCTCTTCATTTGCC
>JAJRRH010000195.1 GCA_024279715.1 Bacteroidota bacterium | reverse complement strand
TTTTCTAAACCAATGAGTCCATCCATAGAAAACGCTTTGAAACAACTTAGCCAATCCTTTAGAGTCAGGCATATCATGAGTGAAAATACCTCGATTAATTTTTGCATAGACATGTTTTCGAATACTCAACCATACAGGCAGCCCCTTATACATTAGGCGCGACAGACTTTCGTCCTTCTCCTTTTCTAACATGTATTGATTCAAATCCATTGGTCTATTGATCTTCCTTAAAGATAAAATCAAAACTACAAAAATAGCACAAGGTTTTATCATCTATTAAAAAAGGAATTTCACATTGGCACTACAACAATTTAATCCTATTCAGCCCCTCCGTTTAGAAATAACAATAAAGACAATCCTGCTAACTTCTATCAAGAGTAGAGGTATTTATCCTTAAAAATTTCTGTTAATAAAATCGACTTTGAAGATGAATTATATCTTCTATATTTGTTGATTCAATAACCATGGAGAATTTCGTTGTATCCGCATTAAAGTACAGGCCTGCTAGTTTCGACACTGTAGTAGGTCAAGAGTCTATTACTAAGACTCTTGAGAATGCTATTGCCAATGACGAACTTGCCAAAGCATACCTCTTTTGTGGTCCTCGTGGGGTAGGCAAAACCACTTGTGCTAGGATATTTGCCAAGGCGATTAATGAGGGTGTGTCTGGAATTGATGCAGATTATTCTTATAATCTATTTGAGCTAGATGCTGCTTCAAACAACTCTGTGGATGACATAAGACACATCATTGACCAAGTACGTGTACCACCGCAGATTGGAAAATACAAGGTCTACATCATTGATGAGGTTCACATGCTCTCAAAAGCGGCATTTAATGCCTTTTTGAAGACCCTCGAAGAGCCGCCTCCTCATGCTATTTTTGTTCTAGCGACGACTGAAAAGCACAAGGTGCTACCCACAATATTGTCTCGATGTCAAATATATGATTTCAAACGAATATCTGTTGGTGATATGGTTATTCACTTGGAGAAAGTGGCAACTAGTGAAAAAATATCTTTTGAAAAAGAAGCGCTGCATCTAATTGCTCAAAAAGCGGATGGTGCCTTGCGGGATGCTCTGTCTATCTTTGACCAAATGGTTAGCTTTACTGGCAAGAATCTCTCAAGAGAAGCTGTAGCGGACAGTCTCAATGTATTGGACTATGATTATTTCTTTAGAGCGGCTGAGAATTTTTCGCATGGAGATGTTACTTCCTCCTTATTGCTATTTGATGAAGTGATAGACAATGGTTTTGACCCACTTCACTATCTCAATGGACTGAACGAACACTTCAGAAACTTGCTTGTGGTAAAAGATAAAAGCACTCTAAAACTGCTCGATCAAACAGACAAGATTCGAGATCAGTATGTGCACCAAAGTGAAGAGTTCAGCATGGCACAATTGTTAGAATTTCTTGAAGAAGGACAAAAGACCTCGTTAAATTACAGGACGAGTAATTACAAACGACTCTTGGTAGAAATACTTTTAATGAAATATTGTAGCTACGGTAAACCGCTTAGTGACGAAAAAAAAAAATCTAGCAAAAGAATCTACACAAGCGTAACTGAGCAAGGCACGCCTCCTACTCCGAATGTGGCCCCACCTAGTTATGCTAAAATCATTATCTCTGATGACGTTGACAAGAAGATTGCTGAAGTAGAATCTACCAATGATATTTCAATTCCGACAAAGGAATTAGCAACTGAAGTCATGTTACCCTCATTGAAATCGACAACGGAAGCGCCACTATCGACTCCTAAATTGGAAACTCACACAGCCGTTGAGACTACTCCCCAATCTACGGTGCAGGAAGTTAATGAAATATCAAAACCCGAAACAGGAACTAACAAAACCCCATCTTCCGCTTCGACTCCTATGGAAGAACAGAGTCCCTCATCACAGCCAGAACCTGCGGATGGCGTAATAAACATCTCAAAGAAGAAATCACTCTCCCGCCATTCAATATCTATGATGGATATGGAAGAGGATGCTGGAAACTTACCTGAAGAAGATGAAGAGATTCGGTCTGAAGCATTTACACATGAACAGATGGTCGTAGAATGGAAAAAGTATGCCGATGTGGTTCGTGAACGAGGGAAAATCGGCTTTGCCACCTCTCTTGGCAGCAACATTCCTGTCATTCGAGAAAACCATGTTCTGGAAATAACTCTAGAAAATCAAGTGCAGGTAGAAAATATCAATGACGAGCGAGGTCAACTTAACGACTTCCTAAGGAATGCTCTCAAAAATGATCATATCACCATCACGACAGTCGTCAATGACGATGAAGCACCTATTGAACAACTAGGCCCTGAGGATCAGCTTAGGAATATGATGAAAAAAAATAAAAATCTTCAAACTCTTTTTGAAGACTTGGATCTGGACATTGAGCGATAATATACCTTTGACCTCATCAAAGAATATTGTTTGGACTAGTTTTTGTGGTATTCTATCCAAAGAAAAAACGTTGGCTCATGAAATTCTCCCTACTATTATCACTCCTTTTTATTAACACATTAAGTTATGCGCAAGATGTAGAACTCAACAAGCAATCGGGTATTGTAAGCCAAGAGGGCAATGAATTGTTCCGTATCGAACGAGAAGGTATCAATGACTACTACTTTGAAGTTTTTGATATTGCGGGCAAAAGAATCATGGTGGTCAACTATCAGCACATTGGTGACAGTAGTTGGATGGAATTTATATTCTTAGAAAGCAAGAAAAAAGTAGCTGTCAGAAACAAGATTTATAGAAGTAAAAAAAGACTTGCCAAATTAATAATTAGAGAAGGTTTAGTAAAAGATAGTGTTGTGGATGACGAAG
The DNA here is from genome assembly GCA_024279715.1 of Bacteroidota bacterium. Taxonomy (GTDB): domain Bacteria; phylum Bacteroidota; class Bacteroidia; order Flavobacteriales_D; family JABDKJ01; genus JAJRRH01. Next base: position 1,892 of record JAJRRH010000195.1, on the reverse strand, counting down.
CGGCGAACATTTTTATTCTAACCAAAGAAATTGACCCTTCTCTACTATTTGATAACAATTCTTGTGGGCTTAATCATAACCATTAATTCCTGTTATTTTTGAGGTCAGACAAAGGCCTCAAAAACATGAAACTAACCATCCATAATTTCAATCATGAATTAAAACATCCATTTACCATTTCTAGATGGACCTATACCCACACCAAGTCAATGGTTGTGGAGTTGTCAAAGGATGGCGTCAAAGGATTTGGAGAGGCTACTCACAATCCATATTACCCTAATACAGACATTGAATTCATGATGAAAAGATTGAATGTCCTGGAAGAGGTGATCGCTGAGAATGCACACCTAGCACCCGAACAATTTTGGATAGTGATGAACGAACACCTCCATGATTGTCCATTTGCTTTATGTGCTCTGGATGAAGCTTTTCACGACTTGCATGCTCGAGCTCAAAACAAAACTTTAAGCGAAGCTTGGGGGCTTGATATCCGTTCGGATATTCCACAATGCTATACATTGAGTATTGACGACTACGATATAATGATTAATCGTATGAAAGAAAAACCTTGGGCTATCTACAAAATAAAACTTGGAACAGATAACGACATCGATATGGTGGAAGCTTTACGACAACACACTGATGCCCGATTTTGGGCAGATGTCAACTGCGCTTGGCAACTGGATGATGCTTTTCGAAAATCGAGGGAACTGAAAAAACTTGGGGTAGAACTCCTTGAGCAGCCCCTACCCGTGAGCCAGTGGGAAGAAATGGATGAGATGTTTCACAAATCAAGTATTCCGTTAATTGCAGATGAGAGCTGTAAGGTAATAGGGGATATAACGAAATGTGTTGGAAAATTTCATGGCGTGAACATTAAAGTAATGAAGTGTGGTGGACTAACACCCGCTAAAGAAATGATTAAAGAGGCAAGAAAACACCAACTAAAGGTCATGGTAGGCTGTATGGCTGAATCTACTGTGGGCATCTCCGCTATTGCACATCTTGCTTCATTGATTGATTATGCCGATATGGATGGGCAGCATTTTATTAAGAACGACCCTGCAACGGGGGTTTTGGTGAAAAACCAGGAGATTGTGTTTCCCGAATCAACTGGTAGTGGCGTTTATCTTTTATAAGGTAAATCATTGCATTCATACAATAGCCTTCGTTTTTGTAGGTACAAAATCGGTATAACACAGAAAGAAGACTTTCGCAATATCTGGAATATCTTCCGTGAAAACAACGTGTTTTCATTAAAATAAAAAAGTGTCTCAAAGCCTAGCAACCGTCCGAAAACCCCCGTCATAGCTGCATTCTCACTTGTTTTATCCAATTATTATTCGTATCTTAATAGTATATTAACAAATAAACATACAAATATGAGAAATAGAATAAGTCAAAAATCGATCGTAGGGATCGTCACTATAATAGTGTTATTAATAATGGTCATCATACTAAATCCATTTGCCGTCAATGATTCGGGATATCGCACCCATGTACAGAAATTTACTGGGGAAGAAACGATACGTTTCAAACCAGGAGTTTATTGGGCAGGATTTTTTTCAAAGAAGACAGTCTATCCTGATGTGCTAACCGTGATTTTTACGTCTAAGGAAATTCAGGAAAGAGTTACATCCTTGAATCCATCCTTTAAGATACGATTCAACGACGCTACAAAAGCGGATGCAGAATCCACGATACGCTGGAGAATGCCTAAAGATGAAGAGTCAATGACGATGATACATAAAGAGTATCGATCGCCAGAAAAACTAGCTGAAACAACGTTAAGTAAATATGCAAAGGAGTGTCTTAGATATGCTGCTCAACTTATGGAGTCGGAAACGCATTATAGCGGTGGCATGACCAAGTTATCGGAAGACTTTCAGGAT
>JAJRRH010000194.1 GCA_024279715.1 Bacteroidota bacterium | reverse complement strand
CGATGAATCAGAAAGCGTAGATACAATAAAGCCCACAGAAAATAAAAGTTGAATCGACAATGCAGTATTTCACCAAACTAATAATAGGGTGAATGTGTATAATTGTAGAAATTATTGATGACTTTAGTCATATACATTCGCTCCAGCATGCTTAATTGTAAATCTGTGTTCAAACAAACAATATAAGTTGCCTCTATGATGCCCCAAGAGCCTGGAGAATTTTTTCGGCCTTGGGCAGATGTGCATTCCAGTATTGAATGATCTCTCCGTTTTGTATAAGAACAAAGCGCGGAGGGGCATCCGCATCTCCTAGTAGATTGAAGAATTCCAAAGGCGGGATCAATTGCATAGGAAAATTAGGCTGATGTTGATGATTGAAGTCTGCCATGGAGTCTTCTTCTCCAAGCATTAAAGCCACTACAGTCGGGGCCTGAAGATGGTCGGCAAAGCGTTTGAGGCCAGGCATCTCATCCGCACAATGCGTACAGGAATCACTAAGCAGGGCGATCAAATAGGTCCCTTTTGACAAATGTCGTATTTTATCCTGCCAGGTAATATTGTACTTTGCAAAGGGCGATTGTGATGTACGAGTTTTCTCCATTGTTGAATCAACGCCAAGAGAAGATAAAGGAAGCGTAGAGACCTCCTTGTCCGCTGCAGGACTAATCAGTGCTAGGGTCAGAATGCCTAGTGTTCCTACGAACAAAATGCTGTATCTTGTTCGAACATAGGAATGGTCTGACTCCATAGCCCAGGCTGTCTTATGTTTACACCACCATACAAAACCCGTTATCGAGATGAGAATTAAGTTCTTCAGAATCGACTGCAGAGGACTCATCTGTATGTATTTTCCGAAACAACCGCAGTTCTCAATGTCTTTCGTTACCGCAGTCCAAGCCAACAAAACCGTGAAGGCCAGTAGTAGTCCTATAGTCGCAGGCAAAGTGCATTTGCGCAAAGCGATACGGAGTATTAATGCCAAGCCCAGCATGACTTCCAGTACAACAATGCTTAAAGCAAGGACTTTGACCAGAGTCGGATCACGTACGATACCATAATAGGATAACTGCACAGCAAAGGCCGTAAGATCCAAGCCTTTTAAAATAGCCGACACCATGAAGATCAAGCCCACACATCTCAGTAAAATTGCAACAAGCATGATGCTCCTCTGGATTGGTTTTCTCTGTTGCATTCAGATATAAATCAGATAAAAGGATAGGATAATCAATTTACTTGGATTAAAATTGGGACATACGAATGGGTTAATTCGCCATTCAGTGTGAACTGAACTTCTATATTTGAGCGGAGATTTGTAGAAGGCCATTGATCAACTTCAAATTCAACGTGAGCACCCAAACCTAATTGAGCCTCAGATACAATTGTTGACTTTATGCCTTTTGGCATCGACAAGACCTTGAAACCAGCAAGTGATTCTTCCCGACTCCCAAGAAAAACTACGGTCTGCTTACTCGCTGGTGGTGACGTCTTCAAATCTAAAGTTATCGATGAAGGGTAATACAACTGAGAAGGAGTCACAGCCACTCCTTTGAAATTTACTTTCAACATTTGTTCAGAGTCGGAGGAGTTATCTGTTGTGTAAAACAAAAATATCGATTTGTGAAAATCATTTAGAACCCTTGTCGTGTCAAGATCAACTTTCAACTCAACAGTTTCTCCAGGACTTATTGTGGGGCTGTTCAATTTCGGACTTAAACATCCACAAGACACTTTTATTTGCTTAACCATCGCTGTCTCTGATTCACTGGTGTTTTCAATCTCAAAAAAAAGTGGACTGCCGATATTACTCTGACGAAAAACTCCCACTTCATATAATTTCGACTTCGCTTTCAAAATTGGCAGATTCTCATTCTTTACATCTTGCCCAAATGTACTCCCACTAACACAAGTTAGTAACATAAATAATAATGAATTCACCACTCTTGGTATTCTACGCATAAACAGCTCCCATAATATTAGTACTACACTTTATTAAAAGTCTGAACATATTCTTATTTTCATTGTGGAATCAATTCAAGAAACAGATCAATAGAAATTACTACAATCCCAATAATCAACAGTGATGATTATTGGGTACCGCTATCATTTATTATTATTATTCCGAAATGTGGCTAATGTGTTTTCAAGAACAGACAATACTTCTTTTTCGTTTTTCAGGTATCTTTCTAAATAATCCATATTTTGCTGCTTATAAGTTATTTTATCGAGATTTAAATTATTTCCTAATATGGGAATTACTTTTGCGCGATACTTGTAAAGGCGACCCGGATTATCTTTCAGTGCTTTTCTTACAAATCCCTGGATGTAAGTCTCGAATCGTAAATGTTTCATCAAATCAATACTTCCCAAAACATGCATGTTCCCAAACTTTTTATCCTGCCCATAAACCGCCTCACTAATATATCGATCCATAATAAACTGCAAAAATTCGGGTTTTCCAGTACGACCATAGATGAATCCTTCATCATACGAATAAAAAAATTGTATTATCTCGATTCGCATCGGATAATTTTCACCCTGCATCGTATTTTTAGAATCAACAATTTTTAAGTCCCAGATAGATGTAAGCAAATCGACATTTCCAGTTTGATGTAAATGTATCAAGAGCTGCGCAAATACTACTCGATAATTACCAAGAAGGCTTTTCTCTTCATCGGTCATTATGTAGTTTGGATTTGCAAACATCTTTTGGTAGATTGATATTTTAATTGTTAATTGATCAGTCAATTTTTTTAAGACTTCAGCACTAAGAGGTTCAAGGAAACCTATTGCAAATTCGTCTGGAAAAACAGATTCATTTGGTTTTCCCTGAAGAGGCAAATCATGCTCTAGTGAATTGTCGATATTATAAGCAAACATTTTGACTCTGTAGTCCGCTCGGCTCAATGATGTAGGTGCACTCTTTCCATCATCCCCCGCTTTTTGCCGAAGGGTGTCTTCAAGAAAATCGGCCGTCTTCTCTCCTTCATTTAAAGCAATAACCCTGGCAGCAACAATCGTTTCTGTATTTAAGGATAAGTCTCCCTCAAATATAGATTTCGCCCATTTGATATTTTCTTCACTTTTGGCATTCATCAGAATTGACACAAGATTGTTGACCTGGGCATCATTTTCTACCCCTGAATTTTTTATTACAATCTTAATAAACGATTCTCTTGAAGTCTCCCTGTATTCAGCATAACGTAATTGCATATCTGAAGTATTTAGAAACAATCGACCTTCAGGTTCAGCTTGCAACGCACACATATGGAACAGAAACAGCGTCCCTACTAATATTTTCTTAAACATGTAATGCTCCGATCCATACATTTTTTTAAACAACTCCATTTTCAATTACTCATCAGAATGATGTTAACCTAATTTAATGATATTCTGATACCAAATATTCTTAAATCAAATCAATCTATTAGTAACAAATACGATTTAGTTTTACATTTATTCTCCATAATAAAAACCGGGTATATTAGGCATTTTGCTCCCAAGATATGCATAATAAGCCTCAGTAAGTGCTTCACTTTGAGCTAACTCCCATTTTTCATGAGCATGAAAAGTAGTTGTTGAAATCAAAGTCCCACTTCCAGGGTCATACTGTTTTTTTGTAATATCTCCATCTAAAATGACCGATTTTTGGTAATAAGCCAACTTGGCAAACAGGCAAGGCTTTGCACTTGCGGATACCGAAACACTCCAAGATGTTGATGTACTAATTGAAAACCCAGCCCGAAGACTATTACATACTGGAAAAGCCGCACTTAAACTTGCGCCAACAGAGACAGATGTACTTTGCGAAATACCTACGCTACCAGAACAAGGGGACATAGGAGTTAGTTTCACTTGATCATAGCGAAAGTTCTTATCCATATCTCCATCCTCTATTACATTATAATAATAAACTTGATTAATCCATTGCTGATAAGACCGAGACGCATTTACAGTGCCAACCCCTTCGTCAGGGTCATTTGGGTCAATGATTTGACCCGCTATCATTGGGATTGTAAAAGTATTTTCTTTTAGTGTATCACGCTTATTAGAATCAGTACATGAAGGAGATTCTGGATCCGCCAAATTCTCTAATTTAACAGTCACTGTCGGTTGGTTCCCTTCATCCGTCATATTTACTGTTGCAGGTGAAATGGACCTTGTCACTGTACCACCTGGTGTTGTAAATGGCGGAAGTGGACTCTCTGGAATTGTTACAGGTGGACTATCGGTATATGTTATTTTTATTTTGTATGTATCTAATGGGTCTGTTCCACTATAAGCTCCGCCACTATTTGACAAAGCGGTATCTGCTGATACATTTGTACTATCACAACAAGCTGCAACAGAAATTGTTGGCTGTGACAAATTAACCTGGATACCAGCATCAGCAGAATGAGCAACTTTCTCACTCCCCGAAAGTTTGTATGTGCAATCTGGTTCACCGAACCACGACGAATAACTAAGACATGGCGGGGCAGCTGGTGGG
>JAJRRH010000193.1 GCA_024279715.1 Bacteroidota bacterium | reverse complement strand
TAGATAACAAAAGCAGTAAGGTCTCCCGGCGTAAGACTTCCGCCAATAATCATCTTACTCCCAATGTAAATCGCTGTAATAGTACTCGTGCCAATCAAAAGTACTATCGTCGGAATGAAGAACGCATTAACCTTTACAAGCGATAGGTTTTTTGTTAGATAATCTTGAATTTCGGCATTAAAAAATGTTTTGAATTGCGTCGTGCGATTGTATGACTTTAATATCCTAATGCCAGCAATACTCTCTTGTACAAACGAAGTTAAATGCGATTGTTGACGTTGTATTATTTCACTCAAGCGATTAATCCTTTTTCCAACAAAAAAAATAATCACAGACATAATTGGCAAAGGGATCAATACAAACATACTCAAGCGAGGAGAAATACTAACCATAAAATATATCGCTAAGGCAGAACGTATGAAAAGATTGATACTATACATTACTGCTGGACCGAGATACATTCTTACCTTACTGACATCTTCTGATATTCGATTCATCATATCGCCAGTATTGTTGCGCTTGTAGAAGCTTAAATTTAATTCTTGATACTGAGCAAATACTACATTTTTCAAATCAAACTCTATTAATCTCGACATGACAATAATAGACTGTCTCGTGAGAAACAGAAATAGCCCACTAATTATCGATAATGCAATGTAGAGGATTACCACGATAATTCCTGATGTAAACATAAGTTGGGAGATGTCTTCTTTCTCAAATTCAGTGCGATTAAAAATAGTCAAATCAAACCAGTTGTGAGCCCAAGTAAAAACAGGAGGTAGGTGAATCTTTATCGGAAAGGATTGGATGCCTTCACTAGTGGTTATTAAAAAATCTATTGCTTGCTTGACGAGAATAGGTTTGTAGACCGAAAAAAGATTTGAAAGCGTAATGAATACTGCCCCAAGTACAAGATGATACTTATACTTCCAGAAGAATTGATTAAGATAGGCAAGACTCTTCATCCTAAGGTTATAGTTTCTCCTTTGTTTTAATTATTATTTCCCTTACCGAATTGGCAAACAGAATAGGATTGTCTTCATATTTCGCATAAGACACTGGTTCTCCAAAATGAATAAAAATAGTACCTGATTGCGTACGATAGGTGCCTGATGGCCATACGTCACGGGCGCCTTTAATGGTCACGGGTACCACGTCCGTTTTTGCTGCAATTGCCAATGAAAATAGCCCCTTCTTAAATTTACCAATACTGCCGTCCTTGGTTCTTGACCCTTCTGGGAAGGACATGATGTTTTTGCCGTTTTGAATCATTCTTGCTGCTTCCGCCAGGCTTTGTTTGGCTTTTTCGGGATTAGTCCTATCCACAAACAACATCCCAGACAAAGCAATAAACCATCCCACAACTGGCGCTTTCTTTAGTTCAGCTTTCGCTATAAAGTATAATAATTTGGGATATTGCCAATAGACAGCTGGTGTGTCGAGATGTGACTCATGATTGGCAGTGAATACATAACTTTTATTTATATCTAGATTTTCAAGTCCAGTGGTTTTTACTCTAGCACCCAATATCCATAAAGCCGGTGGAATGAATATATACTTCACCCACAACATGCCCCATTTGCCATTGTCTCTAAACAGTCGCCCAATCAACAAGAGTAATGATCCAATACTACCTGCGATTAGAAGCCATATTACGGCAAGTATATTTCTTATCGTTCGAATGATTATCATAAGGAGCAAATGTAAGAATACTTGCTAGCCTTCTACTGTACTGCTGATGTTTTTTTACGAAACACCTTTCGGTAAAGTTTGCGAACGATGAAGAATAGAATTACCACCACGATGATAGCAAGTATTGGAGCAAATAATGACAATAGGGATAGGAGGGAAGAAAGGCTTGTCTCAAAGACCGCAAGTACTGGGTTAGCGAGACCACCTGTAGTAGCGGTCGAAGTGGCACGAACCCCACTGCTCGTTCCTTTCAATGCTGCAGCAGTTCCACCACCTGCAATGATGGCCAGTGTCCAACTTAATACAGGATCCATATCTCCAATAGTTGCTACTACTATCAATGTCCCCGCAATGGCTGCGGCAGGAGTCGCAATCACATCCAAGAGATTGTCTAGCCACGGAATCATATAAGCTATTGCCTCTGCAATGGTAGCTACCGCAAATATCACCAAGGCAGTATCGGACCCCATCCAAGCCCAGGACTCTTGCAATGAAAACATGCCAAATTTTGACGCAAGGTTCATTGCTAGTAAGGGTACAAATATCCTAAACCCAGCCGAAGCTGCCAGTCCTATACCTATGATTATACTCAAGGCAAGCTGCATCCGTTTAGTTTATTTTGAATTTTAATAGCATTCGATCCCCAATATAGGCCTCTAATACATCTCCAACAACAACCGAGCCAACACCCTTGGGCGTTCCTGTAAATATCAGGTCGCCCATTTTTAACGTGAATACTTCAGAAACCTCTTTAATGAGTCTGTTAATACTAAACACCATATTCTTGGTGTTGTCTTCTTGAACGACCACACCGTTTTTTTTCAAACTAAAATCAATGTTTTGTACGTCGTCGAATTGCGTAATGGGAATAAAAGTCTGGCTAAGTGGTGCAGAAAAGTCAAATGCTTTTGCAATCTCCCAAGGGCGTCCTTTTTCTTTACACTGTTGTTGTAAGTCCCGGGCTGTAAAGTCGATGCCTATTCCTACTTCTGAATAGTATTTCGGAGCAAATCTCTCTTCTATTACCTTGCCTACACGACTTATTTTTACTACTATTTCCACTTCGTAATGCAAATCTTTAGTAAAGCTAGGATAAAAGAATGGATGTCCTTTCGGGATTAATGCTGTGTCGGGTTTTAAAAATATCACTGGCTTGTCAGGCACTTCATTGCCAAGCTCTTTGGCATGTTCCGCATAATTTCTACCAATACAAATGATCTTCATGTGCCGATATGTTTTATTTCTTCATAGATTTCCAAACTTTGGTAATCACCATTTTGGTATATTTCGGAAAGTCTGCATTCATCATCCAGGCATAATACGAGGGCTCTTTCGAAAATACATCTCTTACCGTTCGGTCTTTGTGTTTGCCAAAATTGAAGGCTTCTTCATCCTCTTTGTTAAAAATAATTCGACCAGCAAAATCCGCCAATCTTCTATTTCCTTTAGAAAAATCCGCCAGAAAATCAACATCATTTTCCAGTTCAGAATACTTATCAAGTTGGGCTTCTAATACTTCAAATGTAGCCATAGTATCTGCTTCCGCCGAATGAGCATCCGTAAGATCTTTCCCGCAATAGTATTTATAAGCTGCCACCAATGTACGTGGTTCCATCTTGTGGAAAATTGTTTGCACATCTACAAATTTTCTATTGCTTATGTCATACTTGTCATTTATTCTTAAAAATTCTTCGCTCAGTAATGGCACATCAAATCTATTAGAATTATAGCCCGCCATATCACAACCTTCTATAAAGTCATATACTTCTTGTGCAATATATTCAAATGATGGCGCAGTCACCACATCCTTATCATAGATGCCATGAATCTCTGACACCTCTTTCGGAATTGGAATGGTAGGGTTTACCAATTTGGTGAATATCTCCTTGCTATTATCAGGCATGATTTTTATTATCGATATCTCCACAATTCGATCTGAACTTATATTGGTGCCAGTGGTTTCCAAGTCAAAAAATGCCAAAGGTCGGGTCAGGTTTAATTTCATCTAATTTTTTTTTGGTAAAAGTAATACATATTTAGGACTTTAATGCCAAGTTAGTTTTCGCAGATGAATCTTGTTGCCTCTGGCAGGGGTATTTGCGCTTTGTTTTTTTCCCCTTTACGATTTTATCCTATTCCTATTAGAAATAGTGCCCCCCCCCCCAATAAAGTGGTTCATCATCCCCAGTATTATTTGGGGTGTTTCATCCAATTCGTATCCCACGAATTTGCTCTACGTCATAGTCCATACAATGTTCACACATATATATAAGACTATCTAATAATCCTTCGTCACTGCCGTCGTAATAGTGATATCCACTACCATCTTTTATGACTTTCTGTAATAAGCTGTCCATTGGAAGTATCATAGGAGTGCCAAGATAGCCCGTCTTCCTACACATATCTCCTCCGTCATCCACTGGGCGAGTGCACACCATGAAGTCCACTCGCTTGATTACATCATATATTTCCTTGTCAGACAATGGGCCATATAGCAATATTTGTTTTTGCAATTGATTGGCTATGATATATTCTTGTATAGTGGTGTATTCTTCTCCAAATCCTATTATCTTCAATACCCAACCATTATGATGTCCATTTTTTAGCATCTGATGGAATGCACGAACTAGTTGCATCGGGTCATTTTCTTTTGTCAATGGATTAATATAGCCAACAGTTTTAAAATGACCATCTAATTTTTGTTTGAATATCTCGTAATCCTTCATCTTTCGGCTTAGTATGTTGCTTTTACTGATGACTTCTTTGTCTTCTTTTCTTTTTTGAAAAAATGAAACTCCGTAAAATCGAAATCAGGATTAGGCACATCAATAATCAAGTCCACAACCTTGCCCTCGTTAACATTAAAATTTGCCATTCCTTTTGGCAACATCATCTTGGTGCTCCAGTGTAGTCTGAAAGTGTCGTCTTGCCAATGCTCAATCGTTCCTTTAAAAAGAGGGGTATGGTCAAAGCTAAAATACAAAATCCCTTCACGATCTACAATGGTAAGTCCACCGTACATTTCATCTTCGTAGTAACCTGCATAACTTGGAATATTCAAGGAAGGCTTAGTGTCTGTCTTGCGCTCTTCTTTGATTTTCTTCTCGTTTGCTTCAGCGTCAACGAGTCCTTGTTTTTTGTATTCTAGGAACATTGCTCCCCAATCCTTTTTGTCCATATCTTCAGGCGCAAAGAATAAATCAAGCACCTGATACATCATAGCATAGCTTAGGGAATTATTGTTGTTAGTCATCACTATAAAGCCAAAATTCTCTTCAGGAACCAATATCGTTTGAGAGATAAATCCATCATACCCACCACCATGGTTTACGATAAGTTTGCCATGATAGTCAAATAAATCCCACCCAAGTCCGTAGCCGGAGAAGTGCTTGCTGGGAAAATTCTTTCGATGCCAATTGCTCAATTTCTTTGGAGTGTGTATTGTCCACATAGTATTGCTCTGATCTTCTTCCCAGAATTTTTCATTTTCAAGACTTCCTTTGTTTAGTTGGAGTTTAATCCATTGCGTTGCATCATGTGCCGAAGTGATGAGCGCACCCGCACCTCCTATGTTGTCCCAATTAACCCAATCGATGACTTCATTAGCACCTTTGATTTCATTATGCGGTTCACTTTTATTCGTTTTTTTGTCAAATGCCGTAATGGAGGTTAGGGTAGAGCCCATACCTAGTTTGTCCAAAAAATTCTTCTGTATATACTCATCCCAAGACATGCCCGATACTGCAGCGACAACTTCTCCAGCGGTAATGAACATAATATTCTGATAGCCATAATGACTTCTGAAATCATACGTTGGCTTCAGGAATTTTGCTCTTCGAATCACTTCTTCGCGAGAGTAATCCGTGCCATACCAGAGTAAATCTCCACTGAAGGTCTTCAGTCCACTTCGATGAGATAGCAAATCTCTAATCGTCATGTCTTCCGATACGCAATCATTATATAACTCGAAGTAGGGTAGGTGTTTCTTCACCTTGTCATCCCATGATAGTTTTCCCGCATCGACTAGCTGAGCCAAGGCGGCAGAAGTGTAGGCTTTTGAGTTAGATGCAATAGCAAATAATGTATTCTTATCCACAGGTTCATTTGTGTTCACACTCTTGACGCCATAACCTTTTTCTAGAATAACCTCGCCGTCTTTGACAATAGCTATAGCAGCACCGGGAATATTCCAATCTTTGATGGCTTGTGACATATATGCATCTATGGTGTTGACTTTTTCATCCACTTGACCAAATGTGACAAAGGAGACGCTTATTAATAGGATGGTAAAAATAATTCTTGATTTCATACGGCGTTATTTTTGTCAAATTTACTAAAATAATATAACGACACTAAATTTGTAGAGAACCAGTGAATCAATATGTACAGAAACAAAAAAATCTAATTAATTTTGTCCAAATGAAAAAGGCGCTCCAAGTTGGTGATTATGTTCAATATCTAAATGCGGTAGGTGGTGGTAAGGTTATCAAATTTCTTCAAGATGGCAGAATTGTATTGGAGGACGACGATGGATTTGAGGATATAGTTTCACCGAAGGATTTATTGATTCCTATGAGTGAAAACACACAGGTTGTTGAAGAGATTGAAGAACTCCCAGCAGTCGTGCCTCCTAAGACTATGACTAACCAGCCAAGTCTAGAAGTGTGGAAAGGCTACCACATAGGTGACCAAGTGCGTCCTATTGATGACGACTATGATGGAGTAATTGTGCATATATCCATTTTGGGCATGTTGTCCGTTGAGATCGAGGGTGGGCTTATATTGGAATACCGACCGCATCAACTTATCAAGACCAATAAAGAACAAGAAAGAAAGATGATTCAATCCGTCGTTAAGTCTAATAAAATTGTCAAAGTCGCAGATTATCAACGACAAACAAAAGCTAAAAAGACCAACAGGAAAGAATCTGGCACCTGGGAGATAGATCTCCACGTCCATGAGATAACCGAAGAAACAGACTTTCTAACGCCTGGAGAATTACTTCAAATACAACTGGATCTTTTTGAAAAAAAACTGCAAGAAGCGGTGAAAAGAAAGGTCCGTAGAGTGATCTTTATTCATGGCAGAGGAAAGGGTAAGTTGAGGGATGAGATTCGAGTGATCCTCAGCCGATATCCCAATTGTGAGTTTTATGATGGGAATTATCTTAAATATGGACAGGGAGCAACAGAAGTCATTATCTGGAGTGAATGATTTAAATGGTTGTATTCGTTCAAAGTCCCGAACTATTTGATTTTAATAAAAAGTAAAGTGTACATATTTAGTGTATCAATAGTTTTTGACTACGTTTGATACCGTGCCTTATGGGATAATGCCTTTGGTTAAAACTCGGTCATTTTTATTGTGAGTTTCCAATTTTGACAGCTTACTCAATTTCTAAGCACTTGCACCTTATGTGGATAACGTGTTGATAAATATCATTTGACTTTCATCGTGATTATTACTAGATTGTTACCCAATCCAAAACTACTGAGCTATGTCTTTACAATCCACCACCCAAGTGTACATTGATAGCAATGAATTGCTTGATATTAAGAGTATTAACTTGTTTCAATCCATTGACTCACACCATCTGTTAGAATTGATAGTTCGCATGGATGTGCTAGAAAAACTGACGGACGACCTTATTTTTGAGACTAAAAACTTCCTCGGCAAGAGAATAAGTGTCAGAATTTTTTCTCTCGATGAGCTCAATGGCTATGAAACTTTAGAATTTATGGGCGTCGTGACCGCTATAAAAAGTGTCAAGGGGTTTTACCATGGCATGGGCGATGAAATAGTTATTACTGCCCAGAGCCCAACCTACTTGTCAGAAGATGGGCCGCATTATGCCTCATATAACGATCAGAGTGTGTATGACATTATCGAAAAAACATTTCGGGAATACGACCATAGTCTTTTAGAATTAGAGATGATGCCAATGGTGCAGAGACCATCAAGATATATGATAATGATGGCAGCATCATTCTCTTTGATACCCAGGCAAAATCGCTCACTATCAACGCCACAGAGACGATTGATATCGCAGCCAAGAATATCAATATCGTAGCAGAAGAGGATGTGACTATTCAAGCAGGTGGAGATATCAAAACGGCTTCGGAGGGCGATACGGAGGTCATATCGGAAGGAGATACTAACCTACAGGCTGGTGGAGATGTGAATATCGATAGTGATGCCAATGTCACGATTGAAGCCACCTCGGATGCTAGTATCTCGGGGCAGAATGTGACGGCGGAAGGACAAATAGCTGCTAACCTAAAAGGACAGCAGACCAAAGTCGCAGGCCAGATGACTGTCATACAAGGAGCAAGTGGCAAAATAGATGTGGTTTAATCCCCAAAATCAACCACTAACCATTAACCATTAAAAACTAACCATTAACCATTAAAAACCATGCCAGGACCAATAGCAACCATCGGAAGCATGCACGTATGCCCAATGTGCAATGGCACAGTGCCACATGTAGGCGGCCCAATATCTGGGCCCGGAGCGCCCAATATACTTATCAACAACAAGCCTGCCGCTGTCATGGGAGATATGTGTGTATGCGTAGGCCCACCAGATATGATTGCCCAAGGTGAGGCCTCTGTTTTTTTTCAATGGGGTACCAGCCGTTTGTATCGGTAGCATAACCGCCCATGGTGGAACCATTACCATAGGCGAACCCAATGTTATTATCAGTACTTCTGTGCCTGATGCTACGGTGACGATGCCGGTACAGAAAATAGATTTTCCAAAAATTACATTTGTCGATATGGTTATGGCTAGAGTAGGAGGCAATGACCTAAGCTTAGCGGTAGAGTCCATTGCGCAATTGCAGGAGCAAGCACCGAATGAACCCATAGAGGAAAACCTGGAGGTAACGTTTGAAAGTGATTTTGCCATGCGGCAGGTGTGGCAATTAGCTAAAGAGACTGCCTCTACTACTTTCTACCTGTTTATGCACACTTATTTCTTTGGAGGTATTCCAGTCATAGCATTTAAAAAACTATATGATGACATGAGCGAAGGGAAGGTGCTCAATCCAAGAATTGTGATCGTAAAAAATATGTATGGTCGTGATGCAGAGTTTTATCCTGGAAAAGGGGAAGGGCTAGATCGTAAGAGGTTTACAATTAATGATGCTGAGATACGTATTGATCAAAAATGGGTGATAGAAGCAATAGAAGGGAAAGAAGGTTCGGAGGGAGAAAAAAAAGAAGAAAGTATTATAAAAGCAAAATCTATGCTTTTTGAATCCATACTCGAGGAATATGGTCATTATCTCGATTTCATCTTGAGATTTCATTATACCAACGTGGAAGGAGATACCTTTGGAGATGAAGGCAGGAATGTGAAAAATTATTTTTTGCACCATTTTAATTTCTTGAAGGATAAAGTAATAAATTTTGGAACAGTTACTATCAACGGAACAAGTACGGACGTTATTCTTGATTTTAGTGATTTCACCAAAGCCATCCAAGATGCGAAGAGTGACTTCAAAGGAGAGAATACAGAATGCTTTAGCGCTGGTAAAGGCAATCCTATCCTAGAGGAATACGGGCACTTTGGTATTGAAGAAGTGTTGCGTGGTGATCGTGATAGGATTTTGGATGAAATAGAACTAAGTCATCTGTATTTGGGAAACTATATGAGGGATATGAGTCAGGTCATGTCTATAAAATTACTGAAAATCAGCGAGGAGGAGAAGTCTAGAATCAAATCGGTAAATCCTAATGCTGGATTTATTGAATGGCTGGATGTGCTAAAGCTTAAGCGCTCTAGAATGGTAGAGGTGATAAAGCTTCTTGCAGCTTCACAGATGAAGAGGGTCAGAGAAGGGGATGTTACTGAAGAAATTGATGGTCATGGAAGGAATCTTGTCGAATCCCAGCATAAAGGGTTATCCAAGGAGTCAGTACTAGAAAAATTGAAAGAAACTGGTAAGTCTATAGGTCTAAAGGCAGTTCAGTTTTCTCTGGACTACTATCTTTTTATTAAGCATTATTCGGATGGTCATGGAGTGGGAGGATTTGATGAAGAAGGTCTTGGGGTATATCGACCAGAAGAGCATGTGGATAATCCGCTTGGCGCATTGGTTTTTGATGAGATCAAAAAAGACTACTACTATTGCGAAATGGATCAAAACCCTATGATAGGTAATGAATTTGGCATGAAGCAGTATATACGAAATCATGATATAAAGGAGATAAGTCCAGGCATTTATGAGGCTTATGAAATTGACTATGATAATATTGGTTCAAAAAAATCAACAGGAACTGATTATTTAGGCGGAAAACTGCCTACCAATATGGCGTATATTGAGCGACAATTAAAGATATTCTATGATAAATTCACTGCGGCTAAAACAGGGTTAGAGGTTAATTACTCCTACCGGTTTTTAGGCAATGCATTGCATGTTTTGGAAGATTATTTTGCGCATACCAATTTTTGCGAAATTAGTTTAATTAAGGCCGGAATATCAGTTTATCCGTGGGTAGATCTGAACGCGCCTGAGTTAAAAACATTTCTTGTGGACTCTCACTCTGCAGTTGATGAGACTACAGAACGTCATTCTGCTTCGGATTATAAATACTTTGATGATGAAGAGGCGATCAAGACATATTATAATTATAAAGATTCGTATAAAAGACTTCAACCTATTGAAGAGCTTGGTTCATTTGATGTTAAGGATAGCTTTTATTTTATTGGCAGGGTAAGGGGTGACAAGCTTAGTATCTATTCAGCAAGGAAAAAAAATTATGAAGGGGAGGAAAAGTATCGAGTAGGTCTAGCTCTGGGCACCAGGTTGAGCTATAGAGAGATGAAATATATTGATCAAATCCCAATTGTATCAGGGTATTTTTCATCTGCTGATATGGCACATTCCTTATTGCACGCCTTAGAGGGGGCTTTCGAGCCTACAGAAATAACCTTAGAAGGATTGCTAATGGAGAATGATGATGAACATGCTTTTATGTTGGAAATAGCGGATATTATTATCTTGTTTGTATTGAGCGATTTAGCGCAATCTCAAAAAGAAGCAGAATTAGAAGGCAAAGAAACGGGCATGGATTTCTCTGCAATACTTGATATGTATAGAGATTTTATTAGTATTCGCGAGATTGTAATCACTACCGTTGCTGTAATTGCTAAAAAGAATATTTTTTACGCCGTATTAAGCGAGGTGTTGATTAAAACGATAAATGCTACTTACACCGCTATTAATAATCTTGTTAAAGGGGTCATTACCGATGTTATTGGGCTTTCGGCAGCCACTGTTTTGGCAGGTCAGAATATGCAGCTGTATCGTGCCTTAGGCACCAATCCCTCGCATACACAATTGGCAAAAGACCATTCTGATCATCCTTTGCATTCGCTCGCAGCCAAATATGCCATGGAGGCGGTAAAGCAGGTGGGGGAGGTGTTACACAAAATTAAAGAAGATAGAAAATATATTATTAATGGGAGCCAAAGCACTTATAATACCTCTAGTGATGATTTTGTCGATGTTTTCAAATCTTTGATGGTGCACCCTAGTACTAGCAATTGGATGAATGGAGTGACGCAAAAATGGGTAGATCGTCATGGACAGAAGATTGTGGATCTCCACAGTCAAGAGCTTAGCAGAAAACAGATGTTAGAATTGGCAGAAGAAATAAGGGAAGCCAAAAGAGTGTTGAGCGAAGGAGTGGAGGCTATTTATAATCGTTACTCGGAGCTGGAAAAAGAGATAAGCCAATACCTAGAAAAGATAAGGGATTACCTTGGTCAATTGGGAATACTCGCAAAACAGGTGTCGGATAAGGTATCAAGACGTGTATCACGGATTCTAAAAAGAATGGATATTAATTATAGAACGATTCATAAAAGAACTTCTAAATCTTTAATGAAAATCAAGCAAGCAACAAGTGAAGACGAGAAAGATAGCTCCAGAAAACAAATGGAAAAACGACTCAATACGTACAATGAGAATCAGTTGAACCAATTGAAAAAAGTAGAAAAACACCTAAAGGATGTGGACTCTGAGATTATAAGGACATTGGAAGAAAAGATACGGAAATACTATGAAGAATTAGACAAAGAACTCGAAGAGAAGAGTATGATTCAATCCAATATTTATAACTACCTCAAGGAGTATAAGCCTGTGCAAGTCAAGTTGTTGGATGATGGAATAAGACTAGCCTCCATCCAGCGAGACATAACAAAAAAACACATATCTTTGGTTCCCCAAAATCATTTGGCATATCTAGACAAAAATAAAACCACAAATACCACCTAAAAAAATGCGCATAGCCCTTATCCTATTATTACTTATCTCATCCTGCAACAGTGGGGATGTACTTACGACAAAACCTCAGAAGACAAAGAGGGTGAAGTCTGAACGTGACTTGGCGATAGAACAATATGAAAAACAAGAGCATCGTTTTCGAATAGAAGGATGCAAGTTGTATTATAATGACAAGCAAGTCATATTGGATCCAGATTCTTTCAGTGGCATGTTTGGACACAATTATGAGCTTTATTATAATGGTAGGGCATTCTACCGAGATTATCCGATATATATAATAGGTCTTGCCGAGGAAAATAAAATACTTGATGTCGAACGCATGGGAATAAAAATTACAGATTCATTTAGATATGATTTTTACATGTCTGAACCATCAACACCTGAGTTAATCAGTAATTTTGATACCTGTTATCACAAGGTGCCGGAGTTGGAGGGCTATGTGATGATAGATGGTTTTCTTGTGGATAAGAACACGAAGATTGAGGACGTGAATGCCTCACGAGATGATTATGGTTTGAGAAAATTTTCACCTTTCATGGGAAGTGAATCCCTTCAGACTATTACCTACGGATCGGGAAATTGCACGCCAGGTGCTTGGAATTACAGACCAAGTTATTATACCATCATTAATATTATTTATAACATGTCAACGATATATAAGGATCTCGATTACTACTCGACTACTGTTCAAGATATACAATATAATTACAGCAATGACACTTCATTCGATGAAAAGTAAAAAGGATATCCTTAGCGAAGTAGCTATTCTGTACATCCTAAATGGAAGCCAAAAACAAATACCACCTAAAAAAATGCGCATAGCCCTTATCCTATTATTACTTATCTCATCCTGCAACAGTGGAGCAGCCCCTACCATAACATATTAAAACCAATAAAGAACAAGAAAAAAAGATGATTCAATCCGTCGTTAAGTCAAATAAAATTGTCAAAGTCGCAGATTATCAACGACAAACAAAAGCTAAAAAAACCAACAGGAAAGAATCTGGCACCTGGGAGATAGATCTCCACGTCCATGAGATAACCGAAGAAACAGACTTTCTAACGCCTGGAGAATTGCTTCAAATACAAATGGATTTTTTTGAAAAAAAACTGCAAGAAGCAGTGAGCAGAAAAGTGCGTAGAGTGATTTTTATTCATGGCAGAGGAAAAGGTAAGTTGAGGGATGAGATTCGAGTGATCCTCAGCCGATATCCCAATTGTGAGTTTTACGATGGGAATTATCTTAAATATGGACAGGGAGCAACAGAAGTCATTATCCGGAGTGAATGATTTAAGATATTTAATATGTTTTTACTTTACACATAGGGTATGAAGTCTTCGTAGTTAGGGAGGGTGAGCCCTGCGCAAAAAAATATAATCTCTAAATATGTTGCTCTGACTTAATCTTGTTGTAAAAAAACGCCAAAGGTGAAAATAGAATAGCACTGTTGGGGCGAGTACAGTAAAATCTAATTTAGAAACAATCCAATCTGTGGGTTTAAAACACCAATTAAATTAGCCGTTACTTTTTCCGATAAAAAAAACGCCGAAGATGTGATATTATTGTAGCACTGGGTGTAAACCCAGTGCAGGTAATAAAGGAGTAATAGTTTTGGCGGTATTTTTGTAGCGAAGCAATACAAAAATAGTGACAAAACGATATGGAATACCGCAAGACCATTAATCTTCAGTATCACCAATCAATCTCATTGTTTTCTCATATTATACATCTGTTTTCAATAATTAACAATATTTTGAGCTCTTGCGATTAAATGTATTGCTTTTGTATGACAATCTGCCTTATCTTTGCAATGTAATCTGCCTTATCGCTCTTATTAGTATAATGCTAGTTTGGGAGGAAAGTCCGGACATCATAGAGTGCCGCACTCCTCGAAAGGGAGGTGGTCGTGGAGGAATCTTCGATCAACAGATAGTGCTACAGAAATTTAGACCCCTTCGTAAGAAGGTTAGGGTGAAAAAGGTGAGGTAAGAGCTCACCAGTACTGTAAGTGATTACAGTAGCTTAGGTAAACCTTGTGGGATGAAAGACCAAATATATCAACGTTGAGGGCTGCTCGCCCGAGTTGAAGGGTAGGTCGCTTAGATAAATGATAAGGCATTTCCAATTTATTGGAAAGGACAGAAACCGGCTTATAGGATTACACTTACATGGGGGGATTTTCGAATTCCCCCATCTTTCGTTTAAAACACAAAGATTAGCGTACGTTTAATACTTGAAGGTTGAGAATTCCCCAGCCTCCGCCATTGTGGACATTAGTCAATCCCAATCGTTGAAGAAAATCGGTAGCGCTTCCGCTTCGTCCACCAGATAGACAGCACAGTACGATGTCACCTTCTATTCCTTTAAATTCATCAATTCTCTCTTCCACTTCATCCAATGGTATATTGATAGCACCCATGATGTGGCCATTCTCAAATTCCATATTGCTGCGCACATCTATTATCGTGGCTTTGGCAAGATCAACTTTTTCTAAACTCATACTGTATTGTTATTATTTTTATTTATCGGTTGTAATCCAAAATCTGTGCCAAATATAGATTTTTACTCCATGACTGTCAACCATTATTTTGTCGTAAAAACTGCCATTCAATTATTCTTAACCCCAATCATCGTTTTACCCAAATCAAGATCATTGTTTACACCTATTCCAAATAAGGCGAAATCATACTTTGAAGGGTCGTTTTTGTCCAATTCCATTAGAACGTTTCTGAGTTCCAGTACCGCTTTCGCATCATTCTGTTTTCTTGTTAATATGCCTAATTCCCTCGAGACATTGGCGGTGTGGACATCCAGAGGTATGGATAATTGTGCAGGTTTGATTTTAGTCCATATGCCGAAATCTACCCCTTTGCTATTGCTTCTTACCATCCATCGGAGAAACATGTTCAGTCGTTTCGAAGCACTCCCCTTTATTGGATTGCTAATATGTTTATTGCTTCTATGACTGTCGTTTTTTTCAAAAAATATTTTTCGCATTCTTGGAATAATCTCAACAAATGTATCCGTATTACTCTTGGAAAAAAAAACACTTTCAAGTCCTCCGTGATTCTGATATATGTTCTGTAAGGCTTGAAAGAAAAAGCGAAGATCATCACTATTGAAGGTGCGGTGTACAAATCCATCGCAATTTTTTAAGTCAGATTCCGAATGATTCAAAATGAATTCATGCGGTGATCGATCCATTATGTCAAGAATACGATTGGCATTCTTCATGATACTATTGCGTTTGCCCCAGGCAATCGTGGCCGTCAAAAAGCCAGCGATTTCTATATCTTCTTTTTTAGAAAAAAGATGGGGTATCGATATAGGATCATCTTTGATAAAGTCGATTCGCTCATATTGGTTGACTTTTTCATTAAGAAAGTCTACAAGGATTGGGTCAATCATTCTCTAAAGCAAAATTGCCATCTACCATGGTCAGTTTACGATCCGCCATATTCGCTAATTCTTCATTGTGGGTGACGATAATAAAGGTCTGTCCGAATTTATCTCGTAAATCAAAAAAAAGTTTGTGAAGCTCTTTGGCATTCTGGCTGTCTAGATTACCAGATGGCTCATCCGCAAATACCACTTTGGGTTTGTTCATTAGTGATCGCGCTACAGCCACTCTTTGCTGCTCACCACCCGATAGTTCAGACGGTTTGTGGTTTGATCTTTCTTTAAGTCCTAAAAAGGATAGAAGTTCTAAAGCGCGACTTTCAGCAACTTTTTTGCTAGCGCCATGAATAAATGCTGGAATGCAGACATTCTCAAGCGCAGTAAATTCTGGCAATAGATGATGGAATTGAAATATAAATCCCAAATGTAGATTTCTGAATCTCGCCAGGTCAGTTTTATTTAGATCCAATATGTTTTTATTATTAATGGATAAAGCACCTTCGTCAGGTTTATCTAATGTGCCTAGTATATGAAGAAGTGTTGATTTTCCAGCGCCAGAGGCACCCACTATAGATACTATCTCGGATTCCTTTATCTCTAGAGATACCCCTTTGAGGACTTGAAGATCGCCGTAAGATTTTTTGATGTTGTGTGCGCTAATCATTGTGCAAATGTACAAAAACAAAAGATGGGTAAGCTACTCATATCGCACCGCTACAACCGTCTACCCTTGCTATCTTCCGATCCTGGGGGAGTTCAACAGGAGCTGGTCGTATAAGACTTACCCAAGTCGCAAATGTACACAATGAATCCAAATGGCATACTACTTCATGGTTTTTTTTTAGATTATTTATATCTCTTTTATTGTCAGTTGAATAACCAAGAGAGATTCTAAAATGTATCCAAAAAGTTATATGCTAGTCCGCAAAGATGCAGTAACATCACAAAAAACAAAAATGGAAATGGCTACCTTTCTCAGAGAAAAACTAAGATTTACAGTAGTTTTGCGTATAATTAAATAAAACTAATCCTTGCAAGCAACAAAAAAAGCCAGCAAATCAAAGCACCTATTCCTAAACAAAGCGGTGGGCGGAGCTCAAGCGTCAGTGCGAAATCCAGTAGTGACACAACAAGAACAAGACATTACTTAAACGTGTAGCCATTAACGCATAGGGCAGAATCACGACGTGAAAAAGAAAAGAAAACGAAAGATTTGGTAACAGTTGGCACTTTTTTCGTTCTTTTTTTTGATAAAAAAAGGACAAAAGAAAATCACAATAATCCACAAAACTAAAGTAAATTAGAGATTTCTCAGAAATTTCGAAGTAGAGTATGGTTTGCATGCAGCAGGGGGTGTTCGGCGATCTGATGCAGTAATTCCATGCGTTTCCTGCATCTTTGCGGACAGGCATAAAAAGTTATCCAATATAGATAATGGATGAATAATCAAAATCTATTTCTCGGAATAAAAAAAACAATCATCTTTGTATTATGGATTTATCAATCGTCATACCGGCATATAATGAAGTGGAGTCTATTCGACCTATGCTCCAGTGGGTTGTGGATACCTTGTCAAGTGAGGCGGTCTCTTATGAGATAATAGTCATTGATGATGGGAGCAACGATGGCATGTGGGATGAATTGCAAACTGTACAAGGGCAGTTCCCATCTCTCAAAGCCATTAGATTTAAAAGAAACTATGGCAAGTCGGCTGCCCTGAGCGCCGGATTTGATAAAGCTATTGGTGATGTTGTAATCACAATGGACGCAGATCTACAGGATTCGCCAGAAGAGATTATGCCCATTAGAAAGATGATTTTAGAGGATGGATTCGACCTCGTATCTGGATGGAAGAAAAAACGACATGACCCCGTCTCCAAGACAGTCCCTACAAAATTATACAATTGGGCCACTCGCTTCATGAGTGGCATAAAGTTACATGACTTTAATTGTGGTCTCAAAGGGTATAAGAAGGCAGTAGTAAAAAGCATTGATCTAAGGGGCGAAATGCATAGATATATCCCTGTGCTGGCAGCAAAATCAGGGTATAAAAAAATAGGAGAAAAGGTAGTTAAACATCAAAAACGAAAATTTGGCACTACAAAATTCGGGCTAAATAGATTTATAAATGGACCACTTGATTTATTAACGGTATCGTTTATTACTCGATTCGGTAAAAGTCCAATGCATATATTTGGTTTTTTTGGCATCTTACTGTTTATGTTGGGAGCAGGTTTGTTTGCGTATATCGGCGGATTGAAACTATATAATATGTATCACGAAGTGTATAGTAAGAATATAGCCACCATGAGTAGCTTTTATATCGCCTTGACAGCGATGATTATTGGTACGCTTTTCTTCTTGGCAGGTTTTCTTGGTGAATTGATCGTTCGTTCTTCTTCTCGTAGTACATTCGAGATAAGTGACTATATTCGTGGATAGATATTTCTGTCGGAAATGAAAATTAACTTTTTATACTTATTACTTCTTATATCGCTATTCGCATGTCAGAAAAAAAGCAGTGTAGATGTTCAGAGTGAGATTGAACTGACTTGTGATTTTGAATTGCTGACTAAAGATCAGTCTAAAATTAAGACCACAACGAAAAGTGTTTTTATGGAGGAACTTGCTTTACGTTCAGATTCTATTTCACATTCTGGCGCTTATAGTATCAGGTCGAGCAAGGACCATGCTTTTGTTAGCAAAGTTGAGTTAAGTGATGTACAGTTAGACCAGCATTTTTATGTGTCGATATGGCGGTATGGTGGAGATGAGAAAGGAATGTTAGTGGTACAAGGTGATAAATTTTGGATTTCTGAAAAAAAGCCTGTGCAGATAGACGATAATGGATGGCAATTATTAGAACTCGATTTTTATATTCCGCCCAATAGCCAAAGTGATCGATTAAAGATTTACTTTTGGAATTCAGGAGCCAAGCCAGTCTATGTCGATGACCTAAAGGTAACTACCATATCCAATAAAAAACCGATTTATGAGCAAAGAGCACTGAGATTGTTCGTCCAAGAAAAAGAGTTAAATAAACTCAATGATAAACGCAAAGCAGCGTTTGCTAATAAAATGCTCATCGCCGATGATGATAGTTATGTCAAGTCAATTTTGTTTTTTGGAGATGAAGAAATGAAAGCAAAAATCAGACTCAAGGGAGATTGGCTAGATCATATTTCTGGGGTGAAATGGTCGTTCAGAGTAAAACTGAAAAAACAAAAGGCTTGGAAAGGAATGCGGACATTTAATATCCAAACTCCCGAAGCTAGAAGTTTCCTAAAAGAATGGTTGGCGCATAAAATGGCAGAGAAATTAGATATCCTCACCACCCGTTATGAATTTGTGCCGGTCTATCTAAATAATAAAAGTCTCGGATTGTATGTATATGAAGAGCATTTTGAAAAGCAGTTGATCGAGAAGAAAAATAGGAGAGAGGGGCCATTGTTAAAGTTATCCGAAAATCAATTATGGTCCTCACGTAAGTTTGAAGTTTCTAGTAAGTATCCAACCTATGAAGCGGCGCAAATCATCCCTTTTAAAAGAAGCAAAACCATTAAAAGTGAGAAGCTGTTTTCTCAATTTAATGTAGCTAAAGATAAACTGAATGCCTTTAAAAATGCACAAGGAGCAGTGGATGATATCTTCGATGTCGATAAGACTGCTAAATTCTTGGCATTTGTCGATTTTCTAGGCGCTTACCATGGAGTGATATGGCATAACCTGAGATTTTATTACAACCCAGTATTGTCAAAGTTGGAGCCTGTGGCATATGATCTATATGCCGACCATGAGATTGAACCGACCTTGGACAAAAGAATTTTGGGGAATTTTAATGAAAATAACATTCATGCAACACTTAATGGTGATTATTCATTTTCTCGCCTTTTTTCAGATAGTGTATTCACCACCAAATACATTGAATACTTAACATTATTCGCAGATTCCAGTTTTCTTGATGAAGTGATGGATGAAAATAAGCAGGAACTTGAGACGCTTGAATCAATGATTAAAAGAGAGTTTTCTGATTATTCTTATGATGTGGAATACCTGCCAAGGATGCAAGAAAGAATACGTCATCAACTTTCCAGTATGGTGGAGAAAAGTAATCGA
Source organism: Bacteroidota bacterium (assembly GCA_024279715.1). Lineage (GTDB taxonomy): Bacteria > Bacteroidota > Bacteroidia > Flavobacteriales_D > JABDKJ01 > JAJRRH01. The sequence goes on along the minus strand of JAJRRH010000193.1, from coordinate 3,937 downwards.
AATTACGCTAGTGTTCTAAAAAATAAAAAACCGATAAGGCATAGATACGAAACCACTGAACCTATCCCAGATTTGATGCCGCTATTTCTTCAAGTCTATAAGGATAACGACAGTTTAGTAATCGTGAACTACAATCCGCATCCCGTTTATATAAGTGGTTATGGTATTAAAAAAGAAGAGCCTACGATGTTGGATAGACTTTTGGTTATTGAGCGGTATACGGATAGACCCACTAGTGTAATATTACCAGTGGGCAGTAATAAAATAAATAGGGTTTTCGTTAAGCCAACAATAGATGGAAAGTCGCAGGAAATAAACGTCATACCTTGGGAATCTCCAACTAAATCATCGCCCAGTTTTGAGAAGAATATACGACCTTCTTGGGTGGTTGGCAGGGGCAAGGAGTTGTTTGTGCCTAAGGGCCATTATGTTATGAAGAATGATCTATTTGTACCAAAGGGATATGTATTGTCTTTGGAAGCTGGCGTAGAAATAGACCTCATAAATGGTGCTTGTATTTGGTCTTATGGAAAAATTAATTTCATGGGCGAGGAGGCATCTCCAGTAGTCATTAAATCTTCGGACCAAAGTGCCAACGGAATAAATATTATCCAGGCTCAGGGAAGATCAGAGATTAAATACACTGTGTTTGAGAACATCAATACCTTCAATCGTCAATCATGGACTCTAACAGGAGCAGTTAATTTCTATGAATCAGATGTGGATGTGGTTAGCTGTACTTTTAGAAACAATCATTGTGAAGATGCCTTGAATATCGTTCGTTCTGACTTCTTGGTAGACCATTGTGATTTCAATGAAATATTTTCCGATGCTTTCGATTCAGATTTTTGTGTGGGTATTTTGTCAAACACAATTTTTGATCATATAGGCAATGATGCCATTGACTTTTCTGGATCTGAAGTCCAAATAAATTCTATTACAGTGCTGTCAGCCAACGACAAAGGCGTGAGTGGTGGTGAGGACTCAAAGCTTTCGCTTAGCAATAGTACTATATCCAACTGTAAGATCGGAATTGCGTCAAAAGATGACTCTGAAGTTGAATTAACTAAGATTACCATCGATCATTGTAAGTATGGATTGGTGTTGTATCAAAAAAAACCTGAGTATGGTCCAGGAACAATCCGAGGTAAGACCGTTAAATTTATATCGGTCTCCGAAGAATACTTGATTGAAAAGATGTCTAAACTTTATATGGATGGTCGCTTGATAATAGCGAAGGAAAAAAAATTGGCTAAACGTTTTTATTAAATATATTTGAAAAATAAATAAGGGAACTATGAATGACAAATGGGAATTGTTTCAGAAATTTTTAATTACTGAAAATCAAAACATTGACATCACCGAATTGATTATCAACGCCGTATTGGTATGGTTGCTAACTTATGTGTTGCAATTGACATATGTCAAGTGTGCTAAGAGTCTTTCAAATAGAAAGATGTTTGCGAACAATTTTCTTATTTTGACTTTTACAACGATGATTATTATTACGATAGTCAAATCCTCCTTAGCTTTGTCACTTGGTCTTGTGGGTGCGCTATCTATTGTTCGATTTCGGGCAGCCATCAAAGAGCCGGAAGAATTAGCGTATTTATTTTTTGCGATATCAATTGGTCTAGGGCTAGGAGCCAATCAAAGGGAAGTGGTGCTGGTTGCTTTTGGTTTGTTGATGATTGTGTTGTGGGGCAAGAATTTCTTGACAAAAAACGAACCCTATCAAAATCTCTTTTTGACCATAAGCTCCTCCCCAAAGTCAGTGAACTTTGAACAGTTGCAAGCATTGATGGAAAAGAACTTCTCATCATTTGATCTCAAACGATTGGATGAAGATGCGGATACTATTGAAGTAAGTTACAATTTAGATATTAAAAATAAAGCAAGCTTATCTATATTTAAAAAAGATGTCCAGGATATTAATGACAGCATTCGTGTGTCGTTTATCGATAATAAAGTATAGCGATGAAGGCTTATACGGAATTGACAACAATGCGCTTTGAGCGAAAATTTCCCGTAGAGGTTGACTCTTTCGCTGTGGTTGAGCGATTGGTCAAAAATCATCCAAGCCTTTTTTCTGAGATATTTGTACCCAGGTGGGTTAATAACATCTATTTTGACACCTCTTCATTAGATTTTTTCCTAGATAACCAATCGGGTAAATCTGAAAGAAAAAAGGTTCGAATTCGATGGTATGGTGACCTCTTTGGGAGAATTGAAAGTCCTGTTTTGGAGATTAAAATCAAAAGAGGACTTGCCGGTACTAAGCGGTCTTTCCATTTGCCTCCTTTTGATCTTGTCCAAGGCTATGACGCTAGTGGTTTGATAGATTATTTGGGAGATGCTAAACTCCCCGAAGATGTGATGGAGCTAGTAAAGCATTTGTCTCCAACATTAATTAATCGCTATCAAAGAAAGTATTTTTTAGACGACAGTAAATTGTTTAGAATAACCATAGACTCGCAGATGTCTTATCATCAAATTATTTTGGGTAAAAATCACTTTAGGAATATTATAAAGGATAGGGATAAAATTGTAATTGAACTGAAGTACGATGTGGAAAACGATCATTTGGCACCTCAAGTCACTAGCTATTTTCCTTATCGAATGAACAAACATTCAAAATACGTCAATGGTATTGAAAAATACCGACAAGTAGCATTCTAATCAATGACCCCCGAGCCTATCAGCTCTTCCTCATCATACCAAGCAGCAAATTGACCTTTTGCAATACCTCTTTGTGGGTTGTCAAAAACAATATATAAGCCGTCATTCTTTTGGTGTAGAGTCGCTTTTTCAAGATCTTGTCGATATCTTAATCGACTCATATATACTTCCGATTCTCCGTTAGATAGTTTCCTATTTGGGGTGACCCAATGAATCTCATCCTTAGGAATAAACAAAGCCGTGCGATATAGTCCGGGGTGATCCGTGCCTTGACCGACGTATACAATGTTTTCTTTGACGTCCGTTTCAAGAATGAATAGTGGGAGAGGAGTCCCACCAATATGAAGTCCTTTGCGTTGTCCTACTGTAAAAAAGTGAGCGCCCTGATGCTCCCCTTTGTATTTGCCATCGCTTTCTTGATAATGAATGGCTCTTGATTTTTCCTCAAGTGTGTTGTATTCTTGCTTATACACCACATGGTTTCTATCAATTTCAATAACCTTACCTGATTTGGGAGCTAATTGTTGTTGAAGAAAATCTGGTAGTTTCACTTTGCCAATAAAGCACAAACCTTGAGAGTCTTTTTTGTCTGCAGTGACTAGGTCTAAAGATTTGGCAATCTCTCTTACTTTTGGTTTCTCTAGGTGTCCAATCGGAAAAAGAGCCTTGCTCAACTGATCTTGATTGAGCTGACATAAAAAATAACTTTGGTCCTTATTTTTGTCTGCTCCCGCGAGAAGGTGATGGGTTTTGCGCCCATCTTCAACAGTAGTTGATCGCTGACAGTAGTGCCCGGTAGCGACAAAATCTGCTCCAAGCTTCATCGCTTCTTTCATAAATATGTCAAATTTCACTTCACGATTGCAGAGAATATCCGGATTCGGTGTATTACCGTTTTCATATTCCTTAATCATATAATCTATGATACGCACTTTGTATTGGTCGCTTAGATCTAGGATGTGGAAGGGGATGCTAAGTTTTTGAGCTACTTGCATAGCGTCATAACTATCTTCAATCCAAGGACAATCATCGGATATAATGTATGAGTCATCCTTCCAGTTCCGCATAAAAAGGGCAATCACCTCATACCCTTCTTCTATTAGTAGATGTGCTGCGACACTAGAATCTACTCCACCCGATAATCCAATGACTACTCTTTGTTTCATTTAGCAAAAGTAGAGATAAACGTTAAGATAGAAAATAAAAAAAGCCTGCTACAATTTAGTAGCAGGCTTTTGAATTAATTAATTTGAGGGGT
>JAJRRH010000192.1 GCA_024279715.1 Bacteroidota bacterium | reverse complement strand
TATTGCTATTCCATTGTAACCATCATTGGTAATTGATTGAGTAAACAAAAAACTATCCTCATTCCAAGTACTCACCGCATTTCCATGACCTATAAGAAAATTTGAATGACTTGATGGCATGATTCGCTCATCTATTATTTCTCCGTCCATATCCAACATCATCAATAACACTGAAAAAGGGGACTCATCGTTATCCATCCCCCCGAAAAGATATATACTGTCGCCCAGAACTTCTACATTAGTAACAAATTCAGTCTCCTGATCGCCAAACTCACCAAATACCGTATTGAAGTAAGTATATTGAGCGTTCAAACTCAATATACCTACATTTATAAATATGATTATTAGTATTCTCAACTTTCTCTAATTAATCACTACTTTCTGAGTAAATAGCTGCTTTTCTCCTTCAAAGATAAGTAATTGATAAACACCTGATGATATTTCCTTAAGGTTTATTACTTCTTGCATGGATTTACTTTGTATTTGTTTTACTATTATTTGCTGACCTTTGGCATCTATTAATTGTAAGGCTAGTTCGCCTTCATACCCCATCAACTCTATTACCAGATAATCCTTTGCAGGGTTTGGATATACCTTTATTGCCTGTTGATCGATTACAAACGCCTCTTTCTTTCCTTTTCTAGGCATTGCTTTGTCATGACCACCAGGTGGTGTCATCCCCTCAAGTATATACGCTCCTCCATATATTTCCAACATCTGATTTGCCAATCCTGCTGCTGAGTTTGAGTGTTTTATTGCAATTAATTCTAAATCTTCAATTTCTGTATTTGTCAAGGTGGTGGTTGAATTTAATTCAAGGTTTATTAATATCTGATAACAAACATTGTAGTCCATCCATTCTTGATCTTGTCTTTCTCTTAAGGCAAATGCTGAAGGAATATTAGCCAGAATACTTTGTGCCATCACTATATCTCCTCTTTCCAATGCTCTATCTATTTTAGCATAATGATGATCTATATTTTCAAATCCCTCAATAAATCCTGCAATCTCAGCTTCTTTATCCTCAATGGTATCATCAAATAATATCAGATTGATGGATTGATTCATTAGTGACTCAAATTTTAATTCATTGTAAGATAGTTGTGCTTCCAAATACTCTTTCTCAGATATCAATTGTTTTCCTAGATCAATCATATATCGTTGATATTCGCTTAAAGGGATCATTCTATCATCTAGCTTACTTTGTATTGAGCTTGACTTAGCAGCAGTGGGATTGGATTTTAAAATCATAGTCAATAAAGCGGACGGTAAAGTATATTCTTTTTCGATCGCCTCTAACATTACTTTGGTTGACAAACTCGGAGATTTTGACATTAGTTCGTAATATAGCTCCGAAGCATCGGCATAGTCTGCCAATACGACCTCCATAGTTAGGGCATCCGTATCTCCTCCATCGACAAGATTATCTAATTGCAGTCTTTTTGTTTCCGCTTCTGATTTAAATATTAACGCTTCTGTCCTGTTTTCCTCTCGGGATCTTGTAATTGTTGTTGGACAATCATTAAAATCATCAGCAGGCAACACCGTCACATCCCCATCCACATTCACTTGGTCTATATTTTCATCATCAAACTTAAAATAATCCACATGATCCAAGAAGTTATCCAACTTGAGTTGTGATCCAGGGTCAAATTGGTTTCCTGCACTGACGGCTCCTGTTCCTTGATTGCTTGATATTCCCCATCCACTTTGTGGTACGGAGATATAATCTACCCACACATCCAAATCATTTTGTGTGAAATTGTTGCATAATAGTTTGAGACCATTAAACTCTACTGAGGACTGATTATCATCATAAGCTACCACAGCGAACTTACAGTTCACAAAATTATTGCCATATATTTGGTTGTAGGTTTCACCGGAGGCGCGAATAATAACTCCTACTTGATCAATATTTGAGTCTGAAAAGAAAAAAGCATTTGCTTCAATCCAAAAGGCAGTGCTGAATTCCATGTATATTCCGTAGTGGGTTTGCCAAATAGGATCAAGAGCGTTTTCAATTCCAGCAATAGTTTCAAGATTAGCGGACATGCTAAGAAACTGATTCTTGGTTATACGTGTCACTTTATTCTTATATTGATAAATTGAGCGATAATTTCTAAATTGGGTATTTCTGATACTTGAAGCTGTTTTTGAGAAATTGACAATACCGTAATTAAAACCTGTCATGGTTGATGATTGCTCATCACTGTTCATATCGATAGACGAATTCACCATATATATAGCTGCTTTGTGATGGTCATTATTTGCGCCCATAAAAAGCTCCTCCGTTTCGTTGGTAAACTCACATCCTAGAAAGTCGATATGTTTCACCCCAAATAGTCTCACCATGGCAGAATAGTCTGAAAATGGATATCCACTTACCCATCTAAAAGAAGTGTTTTTAAAATTACAATGCACTTCTTGAGACGTACCTCCGGGGCTAAGATTAACAAATTTCATTAGTCTCACAGCTTCTTTACAATTGGTGAAATTCGCACCATTGGTATTTATCTTGCCCCCACCGTGCAGTGGGTTTCCAATAATGTCAGTTCTACCAGCATTTGTAATACCAATCTCAGCCTGTACTATTTTAGTTCCGTTTAATAATTTTGCCAAGCCAAATGCTGAAAATGTATTATTTGGATTAACTCCTTGATATACGCCGGGTGTTCCCAATACTTCTATCCCCAGCCAAGAGTCTTCACAAGTAAATGGTGCTAGAGTCGTATTATTATTTGTAATTAATGTTCCGCCTTCACGGACGGTGATTCCTGCTTGAGGACCAAACCGTAGGGAAGCACCATCAATGGTTAAAGTAGCGCCATTCAGAATCTCTATACCTACAAGAAACTGAAGGTCATCTGTAATGGTCATGCTATTATTTACTGTTAGAATAGTGGGATTGGAGATTGGGAAATCAGGGTCTGGCAGAATGGTTAAATCTATCTCGGTAGAACAACCAGAATATGGATTGTGAATCTCTAGGGTATATATACCTGCAGGTACATTTATTAAATCTTGTTCATTCCCAACAACTTCATTATTTTCATTGGTCCATGTAAATATCAGATCATCAATAACGCCACTGGCTGCAACCAACGCATTGACATATATAGAGCCATAGGGATTTTCACAGGTGGTATTAATAATAGTAACATTTTCTTCAGGATTATTGATAAACGGACTAGAAAGATGAGGAACTATTACGCTGCCTGAAATTTCGCAACCCTCTGTCGTTACTACATCCACATGATATGTACTAGCAGTAATATTGGATATATCTTCCTCGGTTCCAATTTGTGTACCCCAATTTGTTTCCCATACGAAACTATCACCTGTAGCACCTATAACCGTAAGATCAATAGCGCCATTTAATTGTCCAGTACAAGTAGCTGTGGTCTCAAAAGACAAGGTAGGACTTGGTACTAGATAAGATTCCGTAGAACAAGCTGCGCCAGAATCAAAGACTTGAACCGTGTACCACCCTCCTTCTACTCCAACAAGATCTTGACTAGTATCGCCATTACTCCACAAATAAGTGTAGTTTCCACTACCTCCAGAGACTGTAATATCAATCGCACCATTGCTAGTTTGTCCATCACACCCATTCGGTGTAATACTTACATTGTCGCTAATTAGGCTTTGGTTAAATAGATTATCAGAGACTCCCGTTTCCATCAAATTAGTAGGATTCCATAGAGAGGTTCGATTATTATATCCTGTTAGTGTCTCATGCATCCTATTAATTTGATCAGGCGTGAACCTGATATGACATGATACAACATACGACATATAATTGTCTGCGGGATAGACATAATCGTCGTACGTAAAATTTGGATTGGTACAACCAATAGGATAATTGTCACAATTCGGATAATTTGATCCTATAGTAGTGGATGCGGGATGGGTATCACAAACTCTATCCCCATATTCAGTACAGTCAGCGTCACCTGCTAAATTACATTCTTGAGGACCATAATACTGGTTATCAAAAGGATGTAATAAAAAAAGATAATGACCTATCTCATGAGATTCCGTATTTCTTATTAAATTAACATTAATAGGACTACTAGCTTCTATGGTTCCGAAATTTTTATACTTTATAACCACGCCATCTAATTCTGGTGTAGCAACTTCAGGAAACCCACCGGCAAAACCGAATGTAGAATTGTAAGAACCTATATTATCAGATTCCGCAACAGATATTCCCTTTACAATCCATATATTCAAATAACTATAAGGATCCCATCGACTAAGGTCTTTTAAATCCTCCTGGTATAATGCCACACTACTTTCGAAATCTATATTATCTATCATATAAACATTAGGAGTAGGATGTTGAATTCTAACTATTCCAGTGGTACAGTTGCCTTCGGGGTCAAGCTTCGCCAATCTAAATTCAATACCTGAGTCTGTGCCACCCTCCTCACCACGGTACTGCATGTTTATTTTATCTATAGCACTATGCACTTGGGCATCACTAATATTTTCCTCACCACCATTATGGATAATATGAACCACCACAGGAATGATGAACGTGGACATACTATTACTTGACAGTGTAGGTGTGTAAGGATTAAGAATCACTGTGGAAGATTCTGTATTGCCGGTACCACACCATTGCTCATCAGGGTCAACCTGAGCATAGTTATTTATAGAAAATACAAGGGCTATCACAGTTAAGCCCCATGTTAATAAAAGATTTTTCATAGTTTTAAGATATTATTTGGTTTTACATAGAAAAAGCTCATTCAAAACCTCTAACTCACAAATACCCACTCTCAGATTTCCATAGATGCCAGCACATTGTTTTCAGGTGCATCTCATGAGATTCTATCATTTATCGGAGGCAATATATATATATATATCGATTAATAGGCGATTTTTATAGACGAAAATATCGAGAAGTTACTAACAACAACTCTTTTGCATGATAGAAATCATCTTTTAAAACAAGAAAACGTGGGTTGGCTTAAGAGATTATCCTTTCTACATTCCCGCTTGAATAAACTGTGTTAATACCTGGCATTTTAGACTGAGCACATGACCTAACGATTGATTACAGACTCAATTCACAGAATACTCCAACCCCATATCCACTTCTAACTTTTTGATGAATTCATCATTCAGTTGCACCTTCATGGTATTGGATGGCAGTATCACTTTTGATCTTGACTCGTGATCTATTACCTCCAAACGGAGCCTACAATTCCCAGCATTATCCTTTATCAGTTTGGTGAGTTCTTTTCTGAAATTATCATCTAGTTGTTTAAGATTCAATTTTAACGATATGCTTTTTGCCCGTGCTTCACGTATGCCATAGAGCAATTCCATGGTTTCTATTTTATACTCATAGACCACGGGGGCATTTGGATCAGGCTTGCCCCATGAGCGTCTTTCTTTGACTCTTCCTTTTACAAAAAGAAGATTTCCAACGGTCAGGTAGTGTTTGAATTTTTGATAATCTTCTCCAAATAAGAAGAACTCTTTGCTGTCATGGTAGTCTTCAATAGTAAACACTCCCATAGGCTTACCCGTCTTGGTGGTACGATGACTTGCGGCGGAACAAATTCCTCCTAATTCTAATGTTCTATTTTTTACTTTTTCAAGATCGTTGAGATAGCCTAGATGCCCACGTGTAAAGTGTTTCATTTCGAATGCACATTCGTCCAATGGGTGAGCGGAGATATACATCCCCACCACTTCTTTTTCTCTTGCTAGGCGCTCTAATCTATTCCAAGGTTCTACATCAGGTGCTTGTGGTTTTGAGAGAGCTACCTCTTCTCCAGTGCCACCAAATAGATCTGGCGGCGCATCTTTTTTGGCCTGAAAAGCATTTCCAAATTTCAAAAGATCTTCAATAAAAACATGTTCATCCACTTCCATCAAATACGCACTTCTGGAAAGTCCAAATTCATCAAGACCACCCCCTAATATTAGATTTTCAAAACAACGTTTATTGACTGTTCTAAGATTGACTCTTTGCACCAAGTCATGAATATCTTTATACAATCCCTTCTCTCTCTCTTGCACGATATCTTCTACTGCGCCTTCCCCTACTCCTTTTATCGCACCGAGTCCAAATCGAATTTCTCCTTTTTCATTCACTCTAAAGCGATAGTTACTTTCATTCACATCTGGCCCCAATACAGCGATACCCATCTTACGACACTCTTCCATAAATATGGTTACCGTCTTGAGGTCATTCATGTTGTTACTCAAGATGGATGCCATATACTCTGCCGGATAATTGGCTTTGAGGTATGCCGTTTGAAAAGCAATATATGCATAACACGTGGAGTGGGATCTATTGAAGGCGTAGGAAGCAAATGCCTCCCAATCTGTCCAAATCTTTTTTACTTTTTCCTCATCGTGATTGTTCTTTTGACATCCTTCAAGAAATTTAGGCCACATCTTGTCAATCACCTCTTTTTTCTTTTTACCCATCGCCTTACGCAATGAATCGGCCTCGCCCTTGGTGAAGTTAGCCAGCTTCTGAGAGAGTAGCATTACCTGCTCCTGATAGACGGTAATTCCATAGGTGGTTTTTAGATATGACTCCATATCTGGCAAGTCGTATTCTATTTCTTCAAGCCCATGTTTTCTTTTAATAAAATTCGGTATGTACTGAATAGGTCCTGGTCGATACAAGGCATTCATCGCAATAAGATCTTCAAAATTATCAGGCTTCAATTCCTTCAAATATTTTCTCATTCCGGCAGATTCATATTGGAATATTCCCACGGTATCTCCTTTCTTAAAAAGTTCATACGTTTTTTCATCCTCCAATGAAATGGCTTCTATATCCAAGTCTATGTCGTGTCTTTCTTTTACGAATCGTACAGCATCTTTGATGAGGGTAAGTGTTTTTAACCCAAGAAAATCCATTTTCAACAGCCCTGCGTCTTCCACAACGGAGTTGTCAAATTGGGTGACATTAAGTTCTGAATCTTTGGATCTACTGACCGGAATTATATTCGTAATATCCGTTGGTGTGATGATGACCCCACAGGCATGCACACCAGTATTTCGCATCGATCCTTCGAGTATAATGGCTTGTCGCAATACTTCTCCACGAGGTGTTTTTTCTTCGGAGATATTCAATAAGGCTTGTGCCATCTGTACGTGATCGCCATTACCTAGTTTCTTCTTAACGTCAGGAAATGGCATTGAGAATAGTTTCTTCAGAGAAATAGGTGGCACTTGCTTCGCCAATCCATCTGCTTCAGACAATGGTAAATCCAATACTCTAGCGGCATCTCTAATGGCGGATTTTGCGGCCATACTTCCGTACGTAATTATCTGGGTCACTTGATTGGCACCATATTTATTCTTCACCCACTCCATGACTTTCTCTCTCCCACGGTCATCAAAATCGATATCGATATCGGGTAGTGACACCCTTTCAGGATTCAAGAAACGCTCAAAAAGCAAGTCGTATCCAATGGGGTCTATGTTGGTGATTTTGGTGCAATATGCTACTGCTGATCCAGCTGCAGACCCCCTACCCGGTCCTACGGACACGCCCATTTTACGAGCATTTTCTATCAAGTCGGCTACGATTAAGAAATAGCCAGGATATCCTGTGTTTTTAATGGTTGCTAGTTCAAAATCGAGTCGTTCTTTTATCTCGTCTGTAATGTCATCATATCTTTCTTTCGCCCCTTCATACGTGATATGACGTAGGTATCGATTTTCGCCTTGAATATTGAGGGGCGTATCTGACCCATCTGCATCTTCTTCTTTTACCTGAAATTCTTCTGGAATATCAAATTTTGGAAGGAGCACATCTTTGTACAAGTCAAATCCTTCGACTTTATCGATCAGTCCCTTTATGTTTCTAATCGCTTCTGGAAGATCTGCAAAGAGCTTCTGCATTTCATCTTGCGACTTGTAATAGTACTCCTCATTTGGCAATCCAAATCTGAAGTCTCGTCCTTTTTTTCCAATAAACCTTTTGGGTACCGATTGAAGCTGTCCGTCTTTTACACACAATAGAATATCATGCGCATTGGCACCACTTTTTTCTGGATAAAAATTGTTGTTGGCAGCGATTAATTTTACATCATGTTTTTTTGACCATTCAATGAGTTTGCGGTTCACTACTTCCTCTTCTTCGATACCATGACGATTTATTTCAAGATAGAAATCATCTCCAAAATTCTCTTTCCACCACACTAGCGATTCTTCTGCTGCTCGTTCTCCTTTGTTTAAAAACAGGGAAGGGATTTCACCAAATATGCCACCCGACAACACCATCAAGTCTTCTTTATATTGCAGTACAAGTTCTTTATCAATCCGTGGCACATAGTAAAATCCAGCGGTATTTGCAATACTACTCAACTTGGCAAGATTACGATATCCGTTTTCATTTTTGGCAAGAAAGACTACTTGATAACCGTTATTTTGACGGCTACGGTCAAGATGATCGTCACAAACATTTATCTCGCATCCAACAATCGGAAGAAGGTCATTTTTTCGAGCTGCTGCAACAAATTTGAACACGCCATACATGTTGTTATTATCGGTAATGGCTACGGCTGGCATTTTATATTCCAACGCCTTTTTCATGAGTGTATCTATCTGCATCGTGGATTGCAAAACCGAAAACTGGGTATGACAGTGTAAATGTACAAATGGTATATCATCCCCTACCGACCCACTGAGAGGTGCCGTATCATTAGAGCCACTGACAACCCCATCAGTAAGTTTGTCGAGCGAAGTCGTATCACTAGGGTTGTCGAGCGAAGTCGAGACACCCGAATCCATCGGTTTATAAGCCTCAATATTCAATCCTATCAACTGTATAGTATCTGGATTATTTTTCTTAAACTCCTCATCAAACTCGGCTGGCAAGCCTAGATCTAGGGCACGAATCACACCGAGTCGTACCATTTCCAGAAAAGCTCTAGTGGTAGCCTCCACATCCGCAGAAGCGTTGTGTGCTTCTTCAAATTCTTCTCCAAAAAGCTTTACGTATAACTCGATAAGTTTTGGCCATTTGTATTTCCCTCCTCTACCCCCTGGCAGTTTGCAATAGTCTGTTCCTGCCTCTTTGGTATCCACCCGCGCGAGATCATGCATCGGCGTAATCATGTCGTTACGCACATACTCAGCCCCCATTACTCCTAAATCAAAATCTACGTTGTGACCAATAGCGTATTTTGCCAAAGCCATAGACTTGTTGAATTCTTCAAGTACGAATTTCAGGTCTACTCCTTCTTTAATCGCACGATCAGTTGATATCCCATGAATTTTTTCAGAATTATACGGTATGGTAAATCCTTCGGGTTTTACAATGAAATTTTTGACTTCAATAAGCGCACCTTTTTCGTCATGTATCTGCCATGCGAGCTGCACAAGTCGTGCTGAAGCCCATGCTTCTACATCTGTATATGGCGCGCCATATTTGGAAGGAAATCCGGTGGTCTCAGTGTCAAATATCAGGAACATAACTTTTATTTTAAGTAGCCTCAAATTTAATCAATTCTTTGGTGGATTGACGGATTGTGGATAAGTTGTATTTTGCAACTACCAATCATTAAAAGCTACCCATACTGGTGTTCTATAGGACGATTATTCTTTAACTACTCTAAAAGAATATATTACCTCATCGTCACGAATAATCATCTGATAAACTCCGATTTTTTTCTTACAATACCACTTCGCCTCATTTCTTTAACACCAAAAGAATGCCTAGAAACGCTAAAAACAGTGACTGACAAGGCGCTAGATAACCTCGAACTTATTGGTGATAAATACTCTATCCATTTTCCTTTTTTCAACCAATCCCGTCCTAAACAAAAATAAAGACAAGACAAAAGTGTTGAATTAACTGAGAAATCATTCTCAGAAGCATCAAAAATCAAAAAGCACCCCCTGTATTGTATTATCTGGAGGTTTTTCTTTTTTAAAAAACGGTTCATC
>JAJRRH010000191.1 GCA_024279715.1 Bacteroidota bacterium | reverse complement strand
CCCACCAGGTGCGTCGGCTATCAAACCTCAGTGCGAAATACCGTAGTGACACAACCAAGCAGCCACACCTTGAAAACGAGAAAATCCGCACGCAAAGGGCACCTTCCATCCATAATTCGACAAAATCAAACGAGGGATTTGGTGAGGTTTGGGCCTTTTTTTGGTTCTTTTTTGGGCAAGCAAAAAACGAACAACCGAAACCACAGCACAACAAAAATCAACACTAGCAAACCCCCAACCAGCCAAGTCAACACCAGCCAAAACAACACCATCCAACACCCCAACACCAACACCCTTAAAACGAACAAACAAAACAATAACATAACAGAAAAAAAAACATCCATTTCATTATGATAAACTGTCCTTTGACTGACATAGAATAAAGCATTAAAACTCTACCTTGCAAAAAAAACAAACAAAATGTCAATATTCATTATCCTATTCGCAGTGGCATGCTTCCTAGCATATAGCAACGGTGCAAATGACAACTTCAAGGGAGTCGCCACATTGTTTGGTAGCGGAACCCTTAATTATAAAAATGCCATCTCGTGGGCTACCATAACCACATTAGCAGGTTCGATAGCGGCAGTATTTCTTGCTAGCACATTAGTGAAAAATTTCTCAGGTAAAGGACTTGTACCTGATGCATTAATCCAAAGTCCTGAATTTGCGATTTCCATCGCTCTTGGCGCAGCCATAACCGTTTTTTTGGCTACAAAAATAGGTATGCCAATATCCACAACGCATAGTCTTGTAGGAGCATTGTTCGGAAGTGGCGTAGTAGCAGTTGGAATGTCATTCAATTTTGCTAAATTGGGAAAAGTGTTTCTGATGCCGCTTATCGTGAGTCCGTTGATGGCAGCCATCGTGAGTTTTGTAGCTTATCTCATCTTTCGTAAAGTACGACAGAAAATGGGTGTGACTAAAGAAACCTGTATTTGTATTGGGGGAGTTTATAAGCCCGTTGCAAAAATAGCTGCTCGCCATAATTTTCAAGAGGCGGAATTGTCAAATAGAGAATTAATCACCGTGCTTGAGGAAGAAGAGTGTATCGAAAGATACAAAGGAAATGTCATAGGTATCAGCTCGCAGAAATTACTCGATACCCTTCATTACATCAGTGCTGGTGTCGTAAGTTTTGCCCGAGGACTAAATGACACCCCAAAGATTGTTGGATTACTGATAGTAATCAATACTTTAGATATAAAGTGGAGCATGATAGCTGTAGCCATTGCCATGGCATTGGGAGGCTTGTTCAACGCCAAAAAAGTAGGGGTGATGATGAGCAAAAAAATAACGCCAATGAATAGCGGGCAAGGTTTTACCGCCAACTTGATTACAGGGCTATTAGTTACTACTGCTAGCATACATGGTATGCCGGTCTCCACAACCCATGTATCTGTGGGCTCTATTTTTGGTATCGGGACTGCTACCAAGAAAGCAGACGTGAAAGTCGTAAGAAACATATTACTTTCTTGGTTGATGACACTCCCAATTGCTGCGGCATGTAGCGCATTTGTCTATTGGATCTTGTTGCAGTTTTAACATTTACTGTATCTGTTGTCAATGTTTGTGTTGTGTATCTATGGTTACACAAAGATTATTTATCTCTCGTAAATTTGCAGTCTTTTTAGAAGTGGAAATTAAACCCGAATTATTCATTGGGCTCGCAATAGAAAGTTCTAATGCATAATTTGAGTTAAAGATAAAGTTTAATGAAAAAACGATCATTTTCGATCTTTACAATGCTGATTGTCACGGTACTTTCTTTTGTCCGTTGTAGTCAGCCGGCGGAAGTGTCTAATATTCATCCTTTGACCAAATCTTGGGAAATAGCAGTCCCTAATCAAGAAGTGCCAAAGGGATTATTCTCTCTCAGTGCTGAAGATTGCGGCTCCTGCCATACGCAGCACTACCAAGAGTGGAAAATGTCAACCCATGCCCATGCATGGACAGATCTTCAGTTTCAGGCTGAACTCAAAAAAGAGTCAAGTCCTATCATGTGCATCAATTGTCATATCCCGTTGCAAAATCAGCAAGAGTATTTTGTCGATGGATATGTCGATGGCGATATCTACCAACCTGTTAAAAGACTTAACCCTAAGTTCGATCGTGACCTACAGCAAGAGGGAATCAACTGTGCCAGCTGTCATGTGCGTGATGGCGCAGTAATTGGAACCACAGGTAGTACTAAAGCGCCACATAAAACAGTGAAAGACCCAAAATTCCTCTCAGAAACCCTATGCATCTCATGTCACAATGCAGTGGCAGTAGTCACGCCCACCTTGGCGTGCTCATTCGAGACAGGAGATGAGTGGAAGGCAGGACCATATTACGGACAACAAAATTGTATCTCCTGCCACATGGATACGATACAGAGAGAATGGATGGTCGGCTATGGAGAGAAATTGAGCCACCGACACTATTTCCCGGGGTCAGGTATTCCAAAAATTGATACGGTCAAGACCATGATGAAAAATGGTTTTGCTTTTTACCCATCTCTTTTAGAAAAAAAGTATTCCCTGTCAGATAGTATATTTTTTAAACTAAAAATAAAAAATGAATTTGCAGGACATAAGGTGCCAACAGGAGATCCAGAGAGATTTTTCATCATCCATTTCGCTCTTACAAATAAAAATGGAGATATAGTATCTGAAAATGAGTATAGAATAGGAGAACACTGGCAATGGCATCCTGCCGTCAAAAAAATAGAGGATAACAATCTGCTTCCGAATGAAGAGAGAGATTTTTTATTCTCCTATCTTCCTAAGAAGAAAGGTAAATACTATCTAAATGTGTCCGTTACCAAACATCGAATGGATGAAAAAGCTGCTGAGTATAATAATCTGGGAAATGAATACCCAAGATTCATCCCTGTTTTTGAGAAACAATATCCAATACTTGTAGAGAAAGAATAGTTCTATTGTTCCTATTTTGTTGCTATCTTGGAGCAATATTTGATTGCCCTTTGATATTGAAAGTATAAATCAAAATCTATTGGCATGAAAGTCTTCGCATTATTCCTAGTCTATTTTTGGGTTCTCTTAATTCATATCCTATTTGTCGGTGTGTCCGGGTATTCTGTATTCGGTAAGCACTTTGCCAAATGGAAACGCTGGCAGGTAGTCGTCGTGATGATGTTGCCCATAATATTTTTTGAATTTTATTGGATCCCCGTTATGCAATACCTAGATGTGGAGGTTATGGTAAAAGATAATGATATCCTCTCTTTCTTTAATTTGAAAACCACCGACAACATCGTCAATGTTTTTCACCTCTCATGGTTTCAGCCATTGCTATTTATCTTCTCCGGTGTATTGGCAGAGAGGGTAGGGCGGTACTTTTATTCGTGAAACACTAAAAAATAGTACAATTTTTTAGTTAGTCGAACTAACCCCGATTTAGAAATACCCAAACTTGTTGGGGTGACTTAATCGCTGAAAAATGGATGAATTTTTTTGGTTAATGGGTGAAAGTTGCTGCGCGATTATGAATTAGAATATTTCGATTATTAATCTAAAGAGAAATAGGGACGCAATTCATCTATATTTACCTCGGCACACAATTGTTCAGAACAACACGGTAGCGTATACCTTATTATTTGAGGT
>JAJRRH010000190.1 GCA_024279715.1 Bacteroidota bacterium | reverse complement strand
CTTCAAAGCTCACGTAAAATCCCGCATACCTCTTCATTTTAGAGCCTCAGTTTTCACTCAAGAAAACCTTGCTATTGAGAGAATGATTTGTGAAGAGGATTGTTAATGAGGTTTGTATTTCAATAGCTCAGATACGGGAAGTAATTAAGTTTGCTTCCCGTTTCTATTTTATACAAACTGTTTTTTAAGTACGTCGAGAGATTCCTTTAATGAGGCAATGTCTACCCCTGATACATCATCTATTTTACTACAAAAATTCAAGAGAAATTCATCTTGAGCACGTCCAAGATTCATCGCCATAGAGTAGGGGATTTCAGGGCTAAAAGTCACCATGGAATACTTTGATTTATAGTCAGGATAGGTGGCTTCTAATTTCATTTCCAATTCTCTCTTCTCTTTGAAGTCGGGATGAGCGACAGAATCACGCATTTCGACATAATTTTCAACCGCTAAATCGCCAATTGCGTCCGCATCTTTTTTGCGGGTTTGCTGATAAGTCTCTAGTATCCATTTCCAATTGCCTGGGTGCTCATCGTGAATTTTCGTAAAGACAGAACAATCTTCAAAGGAACAATTCATCCCCTGTCCATAAAACGGTACCACTGCATGAGCTGAATCACCAATTAATATTGACCTGCCATTGGACTGCCAAGGATAACACTTAACAGTGGCAAGATTTCCTGTAGGATTTTCGTTAAAGTCCGTGAGTACATCTGGCATATGCTGAAGGATGTCACTATAGTATTTTTTGAAAAAAGCCATGATGCTTTTGTCGTCATTAAGATTGTCAAATCCTTCATCTCCATCAAAGCTGTGAAATAGTGTGACAGTAAAGGATCCATCTTCATTGGGTAGAGCGATGACCATATGCCCTCCACGAGGCCATATATGCAAAGCATTTTTATCAATACGAAAACTGCCATCATCACCAGGTGGGATGTGTAATTCTTTGTACCCATGACTTAAGTAGTCTTGCGAAAAAGAAAAGCGTGTTTCTCTGTGGTTGTCGTACATCGACTCACGAACGGCACTGCCAAAGCCATCTGCCCCTATAATTAAGTCAGCGTGAACGTCACTCTCAATACCGGTCGTATAACTTTTGAAATTCACGATTCCTTTTTTGTGGTCAACACCGACACATTTTTCATTGTAGAATACATTAACTCCAAGAGATTCAGCTTTGTTGATTAACTGTATATTAAGCCCTGCCCTTGAAACAGAGTTGATAGCTTCACCCTCTCTACCACTATATCTGCTCAATCGGGTGTTGCCCTCATTGTCATGAATCATACGCCCGTACATAGGAACAGTGGTCGCCATAACCTCCTCTTTTACACCGATTTCATCCAACGGTATTAAACCTCTATCACTAAGCGCCAGATTGATTGAACGTCCTGCAGCCATTTCTACTTTGCGCATGTCGGGTCTTGATTCGTAAAGCGAAACTTCATAGCCTCGTTTTCTCATCATTGCAGCGATCAATGGACCAGACAGGCCGGCACCTACGACGATGATTTTATCTGATTTACTCATGGTTTTCTAATATTTTTTTAAGAATAGTAACAAATAAATACGCATCCATAAAGCTATTGTACAAAGGCACGGCTGCTATTCGTATGACATCAGGCTCACGCCAATCCAGTATAACTCCATTGGCTTCCAATTGCTCGAAGACCGTTCTTCCAATTTCTTTAATCCGAATGGATAATTGACAACCTCTTTGATCAATGTCTTCAGGGCTGATAATATGAACTCTTGAATCATCCATTAGTCCAATCAAATCCACAATATAGGCGCTTAAATTCCTGGATTTTTCAATGAGTGTTGGCATCCCAATTTCATCAAATATTTCTAGTGAGGAACGAAGAGCAGCCATGGATAAGATTGGTGCATTACTCATTTGCCATCCTTCGGCTCCGGGAATGGGTATATAGTCATTCGGCATTTTAAATCGAGTTTCTTTTTCATGACCCCACCATCCTGTGAATCTTGGAAGATTGCTATCAGTGGCGTGGTTTTCATGCACAAAGCATCCTGCAACAGCACCTGGACCTGCATTGAGGTATTTATAATTACACCATACGGCAAAGTCAATGTTCCAGTCATGAAGGTTAAGATTAATGTTGCCTACTGCGTGTGCTAGGTCAAATCCTACCACACAACCTTTTTTGTGCCCAGCTTCTGTTATAGACTTCATATCGAAGACTTGTCCTGTATAGTAGTTCACACCTCCAATCATAATTAGGGCAACTTTATCGCCTTCCTCCTCGATCTTCTTTATTACATCCTCCCGTGTAACATAAGCCTTTCCTTCTGAAGGTTGTAGCAAAATCAAGGCTTCTTGAGGATCGTAACCATGAAATGCTAATTGTGATTTGACAGCATACTGGTCCGATGGAAATGCATCTGCTTCTATCATGATTTTGTATCTTTCTTTGGTTGGTCGGTAGAAGGATACCATCATCAAGTTGAGATTAACGGTCAACCCATTCATTACGACCACTTCTTTGTCAAGAGCCCCGACGATGTTAGCCATTTTAGAAGTTAGGAACTCATGATATGGCATCCATGGATTACGGGCATGGAAATGACCTTCTACGCCTAAGTTTTTCCAGTCTTCTAGTTCTTGATCCACAAAACTTTTTAAGGTTTTTGGCTGTAGACCCAACGAATTTCCACAGAAGTAGATATAGTCATCGCCCGTTTTTTGCATAGGTAAGTGAAATTGTGTACGATACCCTCTCAATGGATCTTCTTTGTCTAGTTTGAGCGCATAAGCCCTTGTATTAATATCACTCATCTTATTTCTTTTTGAGTTTGTATAAAATTGGTCTGCTCGGTGAGGCATCTGCCATAAATGCAGCCATCTGAAGGTTCAATAAGTAATGTCCGTCTACAATGTTATTTGGCACATATATCATTTCTGTAATGGTCTTTCCGAGTAAATTACTAGGAGATATATCCGTCATTTTAGAATCAATAGCCCAATAAATTCTGTGGTTGCTTAAAAGACCATCATCAAATGTTCTGTCCACAGAAGGTAAATCCACAAGCAGGTGTTTTACTCCTAGATCATGAATATACTGCATAGCTTCATTGCTGAAAAATGCTGGGGCATGAGTGGGGTAGTGCCTGTTCATCTTTGAAGCGTCATTAGGTTTGGTACGTATGATAAGCGCATTTAAAAATTCTTTTGGAATGTCTGATAATTCCTTGATTAAATCTACCGCAGTAATTATTGTGTCAGCACTCTCAAAATCTGGTTGATAATGATCGTCTGAGTCAATTGCTTTTACTGGGGTTACAGAGATTACTGTAGCTGTAATTAAACTGTCATTCAGCTCAGTATGGACATTGATTCGGGTGTCACTTAAATGACCTACGCATTCTGTATGGGTGCCATTACAATGGGGCACGAAATGATAAGACTCAAAATTACAAGCACCACCTTCGGCGACACTTCCTATATAGCCTTCTCCTTGATAGGCTTCGGAAGAAGCTCGTTTTACGTCATAAGTGTTGGGTTGTTCTCCATTAAAATTTAGCGGAATGGATATGTGTATTTCATT
>JAJRRH010000189.1 GCA_024279715.1 Bacteroidota bacterium | reverse complement strand
CTTGATTGAATGACAGATTGCCTTCGCCATCATTCAGGTAATACACATTAGGTTCTACATCATGGCATACGAAGGCATCCAGGTGGCCATCGTTGTTGATGTCCACAAAATTTGTCCTTTGGCAGAATACATATTCGTCGGTGTGTACTTCGCTGTATGCCGTACCATCGTCATTGGCATAGACGAAGGATACACCGACCCCATTTCCATAGATAAGATCGTTGTAACCATTGCCATCAATATCCCCCGCAGCGATACTCCAACTAGGGGAGAATTCTACATCAGGCACTACTATGGTTTCTTGAATAAACGTACCATCATTTTGTTGGTAGCGAATGATTAAATCATCCCCACTGACTCCTACAATATCATCAAGGAAGTCACCATTCATATCTACTACACATCTTGCATTCCCTGAAATGCCGGTGATGGTAGGGTTAAAAAGTATACCATCTCCTGGATCTAGTAATTCTAATTCGAAGTCAAATCCACTAGCATCCCAACGGTCATCAAATACGATATAATAATCTACGTCAGGGAGAACATAGATCGAGGCAATAGACAGAAATCCTGACCCTGTGTCATCGTCACCTCCGGCGCAAACTAGATTGTCGCAATCTCCTGTATAGATGTTGAATCTTGTGTCAATGCCTTCATTTTGTGGCAGGTCAGTGGTAATGTTTAATAAGCCAATCGACTCCGAGGAGAATACATACCATTCCGTATTGTCAAATCCAGTGCCGCCACTGGTGCATATGGTAGCGGGAAGATCCGTCCCCAGGAGTGTGTCCACAGTATGTACGATGCCCGACTCTATAGAGATAGCAGTGCTGCAATCGTTTTGCGCGAAGTTATAGAATGGCGTTAGAAGGAGTAGGAATAGTAGCTTAATTGTTTTCATAATTGGATGTTGTTAGTTGCATGGAGAATCAAATGAGTTTATGTATTCTTCCATCATAATAAGAGCTTCTTCGTGAATCATAGATCGTCCGATAAGGGGCATTCTTTCTGATTCTATATTTGTATTCATGCGGTAATAGACCATGGATCGTTCGATATTTCCTTTGGCAATAATGTGGGTCAATGTAGGATTGATATTTTCATCTGGAACGACGCATATTCCCATGTTTTCGTCAAGGTCAGATTCGGAGTAGGCAAATCTCATGGATCGGTAGCTACAGTGGCTGTTTTCTCGATGACAGTGCGCACAATTGACATCTACATAGGAGCGCATGCGGTCGCTTATGTCTTGACTTGTGTCTTCCCAATCCACCATGGTATTGATATCGGTTGGATAGTCATTATTAAGAAAACCTTTTTCCACCCATTTTTCTAATTGATTCATACTGCCGTCAGAATAAGTATGAATTTTATCCATATTTTGAGGCTTCGGACCAATAAGTAGTGGTATGTCTTGGTCTTTGTGGCAGGTAAGACATTGTGATTCGGAAGGTATTCTATAGTTTACAGTTTTCTCAGTATTGTCATCCGCCACCCATGAGATGTCGGTAAAACTGCCATCAAAATCTAGGTATGCTTCGGTTTGATCTTCATTCCATACGTATTCTGCAAATTCCCACGCATCATTCTTTTTGAACATAATACGTGTTTCTACTATTCTTGTCGATAGGTCTGGAAGCACATTGTCGTAATAGAAATTCTTAATGGTAATCGTTCCATTTGGGAAATCGAATACCTCACTGTCAGTGATGTAGTTTGCCGACACTCCTTCTGGCATCCACAGAAATCTTTTTTTCAAAGCATAGTCCGTAAATAGTGTTGTGATAAGGGAATAGGGCAGAACTCGTTCATTGGGTTCTTGGTCTTTCATGTCACCAATGAAAATTTGATAGTCTGATAGTTTTGGGTAGGGGACTAGATTGATGTCAAACTGTACGCCGGTAGTGTCTTCGGGGAAGGGTTCTATGGGAGGGTTGACATCTTCTTTGACACAGCTTAAGAAGCCTAGTATGATAATTGTTACGACTGTCGTATAGTATAAGGAGATCTTTGGATTCATTCGCATGATTTGTGCTTCAAATATAGGGGTAATTGTTGGAGTCGACAAATGTGGGACAAAGGGTGTGCGATTTACACCAACTCCGCCAAAAAATCAGCTGCCTCAGGCCTATTTCTGAACCATAATTCAGGTTCTATCAATTCCAATTCAGACAGACACAGGTTATTGTCATCATCCCATACGATGTCAACCCGTGCATAAAGGGGTAGGGTAGAGCATGCTTTAACCGCATCTTCAGCAAATTTTATTTCTTTGGCATTTGCTTCATATTCATGGACAGTACCTCCAAAGTCGTCTTGCACTCGGAAGTCGCCAGGCTTAGCTTTTTTTAATACCGTATGGCTGTATGTCCCCCCAAATACCATCATCGAGAGTTCTCCTTTAGACTCGATACTATTGATGAATGGTTGGATAATCATAGACTCTTCTTGAATGAGTTTGTGGAAGATATCTGAGATTTTTTCTATGGTGTGTTCCTCTATTTTAAAAGTGTTTCTAGCTGCTGCAGAGACGACGGGTTTTAGGACTGCTTTATTGCCTCCAAACTCTTTTAATAAAGATTGTAATGACCGATTGTCTCCTTTTTGGATATATTGTGTTGGAACAATTCTCACCCCTTGGCTTTCCATATCTCGTAGATAATGCTTGTCGATATTCCATCGTATGGTCTCTATATCATTGATGAATTTACAATGAGGTGTCACCTTGGAGAGCCATTGTTCAAATTCATTCATTCGGTGGTGATAGTCCCAGATAGAGCGTACAATGATGAGGTCTACCGATGACCAATCATAAGTGGGGTGATCCCAATTAATTTTTACCGCATCATGACCTTTACGGATGAGCGCATCTACTACAAGTTTGTCTTCGAGCAAAACATTCTTGATGTATGCATTACCTTCTGATGGATTGATGTATTGCTTTTCGGTGAGTACTACTATTTTTTTTGTGGACATGATGTTTTTGTTTTATTGGGGGTTGGATATTTTATACGGGTTAGTGTTTTCTTGCATCGAATTTCTCAAAACTATCTCCGTCAAATATAAAGACTCCGGCATTATCCGATCCGAGCCAAATCATTCCTTTATTGTCTTGGTATATTGAGATTAAAAGTACTTCGGTTTCGCCATTGTCAACCTCCCAGTTAAGGAGTTTGCTTCCGTCATACTTCCACAATCCACCGGCGTATGTTACCATCCACAGATCACCATTATTATCAGAAAATCCCGATATAAAATAGGGAATACGAGTTTGAAAAATTTCTTCTGAGGGGGATACCCCCATCATTTTTTCATAATGGACTACGGAGTCATTTTCTGTAATTCTGTATTTGCTTATAAAATTACTTAACCAAATATTCCCGTCTTTATCTTCAATAATTGAGCGTACGCCAGGTACTCGTCCATCGGGTAGAGTGGAAAGTTCTTTTTCGCTTATCCATAAAAAAGATTTCCCATCATATCTAAATGCACCTGCCGTTACTGTGCCAAACCAGACATTGCCCTTCTTGTCTTTGTCTATTCCATATACTGCATAGGGGCTATTATTCATGCCTTCAAATGGAACTCCTTTCGTGTCAATGCCGAAAGCTTTTTTTAGGTCTTGTTCGGGCAGCAGTAGTTCGTATAGATTTTTTCCATCGTATCGATAGATATGATTGCCATTGCAGTTGAACCATAAATCATTCGGTTCTGAGCGCCATTCGTTGGTGGAAGATACAATAGGTTGTAGCGTAGTGAATGTGGTGCCATCATATTTGCATACTCCTTCAGGCGTGCCGATATATATATTGCCCAAGCTGTCGCCTTGAATTTCACGTATGCTATTGTCTATCAAGCCATCCTCTTCGGTGTATTTAATTATGTTTTTTCCATCGTATTGAAATACGCCATTATTTTTGCTGCCAAACCAATAATTTTTGTTTTTATCTTGATAGATACTCCATATTTCTTGGTCAAGATTCAAGACTGTTTTGCCTATTTTCGACTGGTTATTTGTGATGGACAGATGTTTTTCTTGTCCTTTGCAGGCTGTAAAAATAGACAATACTGCCAATAGAAGGAATTGTTTTTGAATCATCTTTTAAAGCCTTAGTTATAGGTTTGAGCTAATTTGTTTCCACAAAGATATCATTTTAACACTCTATTCTTAGGAGGGAGTTTATGGATGGGAATGAGAAGTATATATCTTCTTGAATTAGTTGGATGTTTGTCTTTTTCCAGATAATTTGCTGCTGCCTAATGTCCAAACCACCTAAACGCTGGAGGTATGAAATGTTTGTTGCACAGGTTGGAAGACCTGTGTGAGGTTATGGATACGGTAGTTTTGGCGGTATTTTTGTAGCATAGCAATACAAAAATAGTGACAAAACGATACCCCATAGAAGGTGATGCAGAATAGGGAGCTTGATTTTAAATTTCACCAATTAGCCTCTTTATTCTCTCATTTTCATGTCAGTTTTCAATAATTGAATTGGTTTTGGACGCTTGTGATGGCATAAATAGTAAAACGTAACTGGGTATTGGTACATAATCATTGTGTCAAATATCACAATGTTCTTCCCTTGAACTGAAGTCCATGGTGTCCACAATTAATTGAAGAAGATAGTTGATGACAGGAAACCGCATGAACCATCCAAGAGAGGCGTAGGCTAAATTTATATGTTCTATTGCACACGCAATAGCTCTGACACTTTTGTACTCAGTGCCATTATGATCGACATAAGTAACTTGTAGAATGTTGTTTTTCGGAAAATCAATGGATTTTTTAATGCTTAGATTAATGGGATTTGCTTTGGTCAACCAATGACTGATTTGGCTACATTGATGACAGTCAGCGTCAAAGAATATTTCTCCTGTTGGTATGGTTTTAGGCTTCCAGAGAAATCTCCATTTGGGAACATTATTTTTGTACGTATCCCATTCGTCACCATACTTTTGTTGCATGTCATCGTACTCTTGAAAGTCAGAGACTCCAAACGAATATGCAATAGAGAATATCGAGCCTACTAAAAATAGTGGTGTTGAATAAAAGATGCTCAACGGAAAAAATAAAGCTGTAAATGACCACTGAATAGGGTTGCGACAATAGGCATATACCCCAGTTTGGACAAGATTTTTGGTGGGGTCGTAAGGAAATGGAGTGCCTTTTCCTTTTTTTACTAAGTCATGGACAGCAATAAGGGAAGGGAAAATAAGGATTAGGAATAGTTGGAAGAGGTATGGATTAAATCGAACATTTTCTATTGTCACAAATCCATACATTTGGATAATGAATGGTAACCCGATGAGGAATACTGCACCCATGATGATAACTTGAAATATTGCTCGAATTCCTTTGTGCTTGTCGTGGTAGCTGCAATAAGCCCAGTAGTACGAGGGGAGAAAAACTGTGGTTATGAGGGCGAATTCACCGATCATCCAGTTTTCATGCAAAGTGACAATTTCTATTTTCGCCAACTGTGGCATAATTAGAATGTCAAGCCATAGGAGCAAGGCGGTAGTCAATAAGATGTGCTTGCCTTTAAGAAAAAAAACAGGTAGAATGCTCCACATAAAGACCCATAGATAATATAGGTCAAAGGGCAATTGGATGTTGTTGGTATCGCTGTGGTTGAATTGCCATAGTCCGTAATTGACACACCAGAAATTGACAAAAGGCAAGGTGACAGTTACGTATAGAGTGGCGTAGAATATTGCCCAATTAAGTTTTGGGTCTTGTTTCTTTAAGAGAAAAATAAAGGCTAAAAAAACAAACGAGATAAGAATTACTATGGAGACAATTATGGGGTAATTATCACGAATTGAAATAAGCATTTATAAGATGTTTGTTCATGATTCCAATGGTAATATCTTCTAGTGGTTCAAAGTACCAGCTTGGGCCTAGGTCACATTGATATTTGCTGGTCCATATTACTTTTGAATGGGAGTTGTCTATGTTTACAATTTCCACCTTCATTTCATCCCATGTGAGCCAATGGTCGATATGGGTGTTGTCATGAATGGGTTTGAAGATAATGATGGAGTCATTTTTTTCTATAACCTCTAACGATAGGGTGCCTATACCTTTGGTAGTGGATTCAAACTGAATGTCTCTTCGGTCTCCTATATTAATTCCATTTCCTTCAATATGGAAAGGTTTTGGAAATCCCATGTTGAAATAGAGCGGATAATTTGCAAGGAAATCGGGAGAATTATTAAAGGCTTCTAGCGTTGATGTATGTGCTATGGTCATGCTTGTTACTACGGTTTGCACTTGAGGTTCTTGCAGCATATCCGATGGGTTGGCGAGTATCAATAGGGTGGGGAGGATGATCATAGAACGAATGATAGTATCGTCTTTTTTATTGAATTTCTGCATCAGATAGACAATCAAGGCGGCCACGCCATAAAAAATAGGTGCTGCAAAAAGAACACAGACTACGCCTTCTCCCAATAGGATAGATGACATCAGAAGGAAGATGGTGATGACCTTAAAAACGACGCCATAAAGAGATTTAGGGGTTTTGGAATATGCAATGAAAATTAAAGTGATCAGTGCTGGTAGTCCAATGAATAATAGGGAGGTTTGTTCAAATCGAAAATCAGCAATAATGCGATATGCTATACTAGCAATCACTAATACACCGGTGATGATGTAAAGTTTTTTTTTGGAATTTTCCTTGTTCATTTTTAGTGGGATAAATAAAAGTGATTTAGCGTTTTTTTTTTTTTTGGAGTTGTGGTATCTCGGTGTTATTTGGCTTAAAGCTGCTCAGAATCCGATCTATTGAGATCAAGATCCATTACCACTTTGTTTTTGGATGGGCGTTGTAGTATAAAGTACAGGATCAAAGCTGCTGCCATTCCGAGGAAGAGGTTGCTTCCAGTGATTAGATACGCGATTATTGATAAAAGTGCAGGGCCTTCTATTAAAGCGAGTTTAATAATAGTTGCGACGCGATAGTCGTATAGTTTTTTTTGTAAAGCGTCCTTTGACTTTGCCGATTTTACTTTGTTTTTAAACAGAAACATGCTTGCCATAAGTCCGAAAACCGCCATAGCTGGAACGATGTAAACCAAGATGTTGTCTAGATCGGTAACGGAATTTGTCGAGGAATTGCTACGGTTTAAGAAAACCGTTATCGCAGCAAAAAGAATTAGACCCATGGTGAGTGCACCGTGGATGAGAGAAAGGGTATTGATATAATTTTTGGATGGGTTGTTTTTTGTGGTCATGATAATAGGGTTAGAAAAGGAAGCGAATGTATGATATTTTAACGAGTATAGGTGATTTTGTTGGTGTAGATTGAAGGTGGTAGGTTCATTAATGGTGCTATAGATTACGGTTTCGTGGGTCTGAGTCCAAAATGGCATATTCAAAATTATCTGACCATCCGCTATCTAGTGGCAGTACTTTTCTGCCACGCCCTTCTTGAATCATGCCAGCTTTTTCTAGAGTTTTTATGGAGCCTATATTGTCCACAGCACATCCTGCTTGAATACGGTGTAGGTGTAACTCGTCAAAGGCAAAATCAATAACTTTGATTAAAGTCTCCGTGGCGTATCCTTCGCCCCAATATTTTGGTAGCAACTTAAACCATACTTCTCCACGACGGTATTTCTTAGTTCCTATTCTCAACCCAAATAGACCAATAAACTGCTTATCATTGTTTGACTTTATGCTGAATGTATAATTTATTATTGGTGTAGCTTCGTGGTGGTTGATCCAAGAGCGTACCATTGCCTCGGTATGCTCAATGGTTTTTGGAATACCTAGAGTATTGAATTTGTCCACTTCAGGATAGGAGAGGAGTTGGTGGATGTGGTCTAGGTCATCTGTCTGTATCAGACTTAAACTGGTTCTGTTAGTGGATAGAATTTTGTTG
>JAJRRH010000188.1 GCA_024279715.1 Bacteroidota bacterium | reverse complement strand
TTATTCCAAAATGTCGAGTGAGGGTAATAATATTATGCGAACATCAAGGGTTTTAGGCAATAATTTGCGATAATGTCGCACGATCTCTAGCATCTTAGCGGACTAGCATAATAATTAATGATGTTATATAATCCTTGTTGAATTATTTTCTAGTGGCGTTACCGTGTGAATTGTTATACATTTGCATCTATAATTAAAGACAAACTATCTATGAGCAAAGCGGACGATCCAATAGACAATATTGCTATTCACAATACTAAATTTAAGGATTTTGACTATCCCATTTCTTTTAGTTTTAGAATCGGGACACTACACAACGATTTTACGGCTAAAGACGCCAAAGGCCAAACGATT
The DNA here is from genome assembly GCA_024279715.1 of Bacteroidota bacterium. Lineage (GTDB taxonomy): Bacteria > Bacteroidota > Bacteroidia > Flavobacteriales_D > JABDKJ01 > JAJRRH01. The sequence continues at coordinate 16,279 of JAJRRH010000188.1, read as the reverse complement.
GCGTATGTAAAACAAAAATTATTTAAATTTAAGGAAGCGGTAAATGTCTTTTCGGATGAAACTCAGTCATCGGTAATGTACACAATCGGAGCCGATAGGATAATTGATTTCAATGCCAGTTATTTCTTCAAAAATGCGAATGGAGAAACTGTCGGTAAGGTTGGGCGAAAAGGAATGAAGTCGTTATTAAAGGCGCATTATAATATCTTTAATGACGCTTCTGAGCTAGATTATACTATTGAGGAAGAAAACCCTTGGGCAAAATTCTGGGATAGTTTACTAGGAGAGATTCCTCTTTTGGGGATGTTCTCTGGTTATCTTTTTAATCCAAAATATATTGTGAAAAACCAGAATGGTGAAATATTAGCAAGGTTGACAAAAGAGCCTTCCTTTTTTGGACGGAATTTCAAGCTGGAAGAAATTGGAAAATTCAAAGAAGGTGATGATGAAAGAATATTACTTTCATTAATGATGATGTCTTTGTTAGAACGACGAAGAGGATAGAAGGCCGTATAGAGGTAAACAGTTTTTCGCGTGAGTTTTTCATCCTGCTTCTCAGGACTCAAAACCCACACTCAAAACTGTTTTGTGGAGCCGGGGAGGGCCAAAGCGTTAAATAAATGTCCACAAAGGACATTTATAGCGAAGGAGCCAGCAGGCGGGAAGGAGTTCGACTCCCCCTGAGAGGAATAAAAAAAGCCACACGAAGTGGCTTTTTTTGTGGAGCCGGGGGGAGTCGAACCCCCGTCCAAACATGGAATCTATAAGCTTTCTACATGTTTATCCCTTTATTAGTTTTCGACCAAAACTCCGGTTAAGAGCATCCAAAGTTAAGGCTTAGCTTCTTAAAGTTTCGATGACGTAGCGAAGCAATACACCATCTAGTTTAACTCAACGATACTCAATTAGAGGGGATCGCTAAACGGGTAATCACCTCCTGAGCAACTCGTCCCAATACCTAGTACTGGGATGAAGCGAAATCCATCTGAGACGGATTAGGCAGCAAGTCTGTAGTTGTAGTCGCCAATTAAAGGCTTGGATATTAGGATTCAAGAGCCAACAAACAAAGCTCTACATGCTTACATATCGATTACTCACGCTGTCAAAGCCAGTCGGCCCCAATGACATTTTCATCATTCTTATTCCTAATCTTGCACAATAACCTTGCCCAGTATTAAGAAGCGACAAAATTACACCAAAAAAAATTAATACATAAGCCATGATTATCTTATCTTGCAACTGAATTAAAACGACATGGATACAAGATGAAGATTGGAATTATAAAAGAAGGCAAAACACCACCAGACAAGAGAGTGCCGCTTAATCCTGAGCAATGCAAACGATTGATAGAAGGTCATCCAGAAATAGAATTAGTAGTGCAAACCTCCAATATTCGTGCTTTTTCAGATGACGATTATCGTGAAATGGGTATCAAAATTGTCGACGATGTGTCAGATTGTGATGTGCTCTTAGGCGTAAAAGAAGTCCCAAAACCGGATCTTATTCCCAACAAAACATATTTCTACTTTTCGCATACTTATAAGGAACAACCCTATAATGCTAAGCTATTAAAAACCATGTTGGACAAGAAAATTCAAATGGTAGACTATGAATTACTAAAAGACGCTAGCGGCAGAAGACTTATCGGATTTGGAAGATATGCAGGTGTCGTGGGAACATATAATGCTTTTAGAGCATGGGGTGAAAAATTTAAATCTTTCAAATTGAAAGCGGCTCATCAGTGTTTTGATAGAGCCGAAATGGAAAAAGAGCTTCATCAAGTAAATCTACCAACAAATTTTAAAATGGTCATGAGTGGTCATGGTAGGGTAGGGCATGGTGCACTGGAAATTCTTGCGCTATTGGATATAAAGCCTGTCAGCCCTGAAGAGTTCTTAGCAAATGACTATGATTATCCTGTCTATACACATATAGACTCGCATGACTACAACATGAGGGAGGATGGTGCCGCTTTCAATAAGCAACATTTTTATGCCCATCCGGAAATGTACGTATCCGATTTTTATCGATTTGCTCGGGTGGCAAGTATGTACATACCATGTCATTATTGGGATGCGGATGCACCCCTTATTTTGACCAAAGAAGACTATCGGAAAGAAGACTTTAAAATAATACTCATCTCTGATATCTCTTGTGATATTACTGTGCCTATCGCTTCTACAATTCGCCCTTCTACTATTTCAGATCCATTTTATGGATATGATTCCGCTACTGGAAAAGAAGTGGACTTTTATGACGATAGTGCTATTGGAATTACAGCAGTGGATAATCTCCCTTGTGAACTTCCAAGAGATGCATCCACTGATTTCGGCAATGTGATGTTAGAAAAAATACTACCAGTACTTATTGGAAAAGATGAAGATAGAATCATCGAAAGAGCTTCTGAAACAAGCTTAGAAGGTGAATTAATGCCAGACTTTGACTATCTCGAAGACTATGTAAAAGGAGCTTCCTAGTCTGAGCTACTAACCAAGATCGTGCATAAGGGCTATCGTTTCAGTCGGATTGTTCGTCTTGAATATGGCACTTCCAGCGACCAGTACGTCCGTGCCAGCAGCTATTAAATCTCTCGCATTTTGTGGGTTGACTCCACCATCCACTTCTATCAACGCATTGCTTCCTTTTTGAAGAATCAGTTCCTTACATTTCCTGACTTTCTCCAAGCTAGAAGGAATGAATTTTTGCCCTCCAAAGCCTGGGTTTACAGACATGATAAGTACCAAGTCGAGATCTATAATTATCTCCTCCAGTAACGATACTGGCGTATGCGGATTGAGTGCTACGCCAGCTTTCATACCTAGACGTTTTATCTCTTGAATAGTACGGTGTAAATGCCTTACGGACTCGTAATGAACGGTCAAAACATCGGCTCCTGCCTTTTTAAAATCTTCAAGAAAAAAATCAGGATTCTCAATCATCAAATGAACATCAAAGACCACATTTGATTTTTTTTTCAAAGCAGATAACACAGGAAATCCAAAAGAAATGTTTGGTGCAAATACACCATCCATTATATCAAGGTGCAACCACTCTGCTTTACTATTATTAATCATTTCCATTTCTTGTTCAAGATTCAAGAAATCGGCAGCTAATAGAGAGGGAGATATTATTACGGACATAGGGTCAATTGTTTTTGTGTTGGGTCAAAGATAGAATAAAGCAATGGGTAGCACAAAATAAAAAAAGGGAATGCCGAAGCACTCCCTTTTATTCCACCAAATTATTTTATTCTTTATCCAAGAAACACTTTTAGTTCTCTACTTCTTATTGTGCCTCTGAGTTTTGATAATCCTTTTTCCTTTATTTGACGCACACGCTCTCTCGTTAGACCATATCTGTCACCGATCTCTTCAAGGGTCAAAGTCTCCGTAAATCCGATGCCATAGTAGAGTCTTAATACCTCCGCCTCTCTCGGTTTTAACGTGTCCAATGATCTTTGTATTGCATCTTTAAGAGATGCAATGAGCATATCTGTGTCAGGCCCTGGTGCTTCTTTGTCTGAAAACACGTCGTACATTGTACCTGCAGATTCCTCACCTTCTTTCAATGGAGCATCCATCGATACGTGCCGCCCAGAATTTTTTATTGATACATTAATGTCTGCTACGGATACATCTAATGCTATTGCTAATTCTTCTACCGTAGGTGGTCGCTCAAACTGTTGCTCAAGTTTTGCAAAAGCTTTGTTCAATTTATTGATACCCCCAATCTTGTTCAGCGGTAATCGAACGATCCTAGATTGTTCAGCCAATGCTTGTAAAATCGATTGTCGAATCCACCATACGGCATACGAGATGAATTTGAATCCTTTGGTCTCATCAAATCTCTTAGCTGCTTTTATCAGTCCTAAATTCCCTTCATTGATAAGATCAGGCAAGGTCAATCCTTGATTTTGATATTGTTTAGAAACAGACACCACAAATCGTAAATTTGCTTTTGTCAATGTTTCCAAAGCTTCTTGATCCCCTAGTTTGATTTTTTGGGCTAATTCAATCTCCTCAGCTGCGCTGATTAGATCTACTTTCCCGATTTCTTTCAAGTAACGTTCTAGCGATTCGCTGTTTCTATTCGTTACCTGCTTAGTTATTTTCAACTGCCTCATTTTCCTTCTTCACGTTTATTATAAAAAATCAATCACACATCGTGTATGACTAATACCTGAAGAATAAACGAGATAAATCAAGAAATGGTTTCATAGCTGTCAAGTGTTTATGTAAAAAACATCATAAACAGTGATAAATCAACTATATACGCTGAGAAATTTATTTCTTCAGTAGTTTTTATTTTCTGATCGGGTATGGGTTGAGTGTCAAATTAGGACAAGGTGTAAGTATGAAGTAATAAAGTGTGATGATGAAGCAACAAAATCCTTATTATCCAATAAAACGCAATGAATTACCGTCTACCAGCCCAACATGGTAGGAAGAATCCTTTTCAAATTTATGGATACTCAATTTATCTTTTGCGATAATGTATGACACTTGATAAATCATTGTTAGATCAAATGGATTCATTCAGCAGAATCATCTCGCTGTACAATACTACCGTCTTGAAATTGCGGGTTAATTCAAGAAACAAAAGACAAAAAAAATCCCAATTCACCGTTAAGTGAATTGGGATTGAAAATAATTATATCTATTGAATTATGCGTTTTCAGGCTTTTCCAACAGTACCTTTCTTGAAAGCTTAAGTTTTCCAGATCGTTCATCGATTGCTAGAATCTTGAATTTCACCAATTCACCTTCCTTCAATACTTCCTCCACTTTACTGAGTCGTTCATGAGTTATTTCGGAGATATGTAATAATCCGTCTTTACCAGGAACTACTTCAACGAAGGCACCATAAGGCATGATAGATTTTACTTTTCCTTCATAGATCTCTCCCACTTCTACAGTTGGAGGGCAAGCAATGTCGGTTACTTTCTTGATGGCAGCATCCATCGCTTCTTTGTCGTTAGAGATAATATCTACAACACCTTTACCGTTGACTTCTTCAATCACGATGGTAGTACCTGTAGATTCTTGTATCTCTTGGATGATTTTTCCACCAGGTCCAATGATAGCACCTATCATATCTTTTGCAATCTCGATAGAATGTATTCTTGGTGCATGTTCTTTGTAATCCGAATTAGGTTCAGATAGGGTTTTCATCATCTCATTCAGGATATGAGCCCTACCTTCTTTGGCTTGCATCAATGCTTCACTAAGCAATTCACTTGAAAGACCTTTGACTTTTATGTCCATCTGACAAGCTGTGATACCTTTAGTTGTTCCAGTGACTTTGAAGTCCATATCTCCCAAGTGATCTTCATCCCCTAGAATATCGGATAGTATAGAATATTTGCCTGTTTCTTCATCCATAATCAATCCCATTGCGATTCCTGACACAGGTCTCTTGATAGCAATACCACCATCCATCAATGCCAAAGTGCCAGCACATACTGTCGCCATGGATGATGAACCATTAGATTCTAATATTTCAGATACAAGACGTATTGTATATGGACATTCCTTGTAAGGCGGTAACATTGGTTTGATAGCTCTCATTGCAAGGTTACCATGACCTATTTCTCTACGGCTTACGCCTCTAATCGGACGAGCTTCACCAGTTGAAAATGGCGGAAAATTATAGTGAAGCATAAATCGTTGGCTTTCTTCAATGATTGCAGAATCTACTTTTTGTTCATCTATTTTTGATCCTAATGTAAGTGCAGTAAGAGACTGAGTTTCACCTCTAGTGAATACTGCAGAGCCATGTGTTCCAGCTAAGTAATCTACCTCTGACCATATTGGTCGAACTTCAGTCGTTTTTCTGCCATCTAATCGGATACCTTCATCTAGCAGTAGGTTTCTAATAGCTTTTTTCTTGACCTTTCCAATGTATTGACCGACCATGAATCCATTTGCAGCCATCACTTCATCGCCCAAGCTTTCTTTTATTTCAGTAGCTATCTCTTTGAAAAACTTTGCTCTATCATCTTTTCCTAGACCTTGTTTTGCTACGTCATAGAATTTTTGATATGTTTTATCTTCTATTTCTTTAAGAATATCAGCATCATGATTTTCATGGCTATATTCTCGTTTAGTTTTTGATTTCTCTACTTCTGCAGCAAGATCTGATTGTGCTTGACATTGCACTTTGATTGCAGTGTGAGCAGCTTCGATAGCATCTACCATCTCTTGTTCGCTCACTTCATCCATCTCTCCTTCTACCATCAATATGCTCGTTGCAGATCCTGCAACCATCATATCCATATCCGCACCTTTCAATTCTTCAAAAGTAGGGTTGATAACAAATTTGCCATTAATACGTGCTACTCTTACTTCTGAGATAGGGCCATTGAATGGAATGTCTGAGACAGCGATTGCTGCTGAGGCAGCAAGTCCTGCCAATGCATCAGGCATGTTTACTTTGTCAGATGACACTAAGTATATGAGCACCTGTGTTTCTGCATGATAATCTTTTGGGAAGGTAGGACGCAATGCTCTATCCACTAGTCTCATCGTGAGTATTTCATTCTCCGAAGGTCTTCCTTCTCTTTTGAAAAATCCTCCTGGCATCTTTCCTGTTGAGTAAAACTGTTCTCTGTACACTACCGTAAGGGGTAAAAAGTCCATGTCATCTCTCACATCTTTATTAGAAACTACTGTTCCTAATAGGGTAGTGCCACCCATTTTTACGATTACTGCGCCATCTGCTTGTTTTGCCAAGGCACCAGTTTCGATGGTGACAGCCTTTCCGTCACCCAAATCGATTGTTTTTTTTATTACGTTCGGTTTCATATTTGTTTTCTATTTCTATTGTTGTGAGCTTAGCCTATCCAAGCTCGTTTTTTGTTTATTTATTATATAAAAAAAGGGGCTGCCAATTATATGGAGACCCCTCTTTAGTTATTTTCGTTTTATGTAAGATGTGATAATCAAATTATTATCGTCTTAGCTCCAGTTCCTTTATGATTGCTCTGTATCGTAGAACGTCAATTTTTACTAGGTAATCCAATAAGGATCTTCTTTTACCTACCAATTTTATCAATGACGTCTTGGTACGCATGTCTTTCTTATTGGTTTTAAGGTGCTCTGTAAGATGCTTTATTCTGTAAGTGAATAATGCTATTTGACCTTCTGGTGATCCGGTATCTGTCTCAGATGAACCGTATTTCTTGAATAATTCTTTCTTTTTTTCTACTGATAAGTACATTGCAATATTGTTTTAAATGATTGTTATGCTATATTTTGAAGGGGCAAAGATACTACTTAGTTCTTATTATACAAGTAGTGATTCTTATTTATCTTCCTTTTTTTCTGACGGGAGCTCGAAAAAAGCCAACATTTGTGATATTTTCTCTTTCATATCTACTCGATTGCAGATAAAGTCTAGGAATCCATGATCCAATACGAATTCTGAGGTTTGAAAGCCATCCGGTAGATCTCTGCCAATTGTTTCTCGCACTACTCTTGGTCCTGCAAAAGCAATTAATGCACCAGGTTCGGAGATGTTTATGTCACCGAGCATGGCAAATGATGCAGTCACACCACCAGTGGTAGGGTCTGTAAGATAAGATATGTAAGGTAGTTTTGCGTCAGACAGTTGTGTGAGTTTCGCCGAGGTCTTCGCCATTTGCATGAGTGAATATCCTGCTTCCATCATCCTAGCGCCACCTGATTTGGAGATAATCATAAATGCAATCTTGTGCTTGATACTGTGGTCAATCGCTTCCGCAATTTTTTGTCCTACCACAGATCCCATTGAGCCACCAATGAATTTGAAATCCATAGCAGCAATCATGATTTCTTTCCCATTCATTTTTCCTGTAGCTGTACGAATGGCATCTTTAAGTCCAGTTTTTTTCTGTGAAGCTATGATTCTCTCTTTGTATTTCTTGGTATCTTGAAATTTTAGAGGATCGGCAGAGGTCATCTTGCTGTTAATTTCCTTGTACTTTCCGTCATCAAATAACAGCTGGAAGTATTCCTCTGATCCAATACGCTCATGAAAGTCACATTTGCTACAGACCCAGTAAGCCTTACTGTGATCTTCCGTAGTGATTACATTCTTACATTTAGGACAATTGTACCACAATCCCTCGGGCGTTTCTTTCTTATCCTTCGTGGAGGTGGTAATTCCTTCTTTAATACGTTTAAACCAGCTACTCATAGACTAATTGTTATGCAAGGTCAATTTTCTTATCAAGATACACATCTTGAACAGTGTTGATTATTTCTATTCCTTCCTTCATTGGCTTTTGGAATGCTTTTCTTCCGAGTATCAATCCATGTCCACCACCTCTCTTATTAGCTACCGCAGTTTTAACTGCATCTGCCATGTCTGAAGCGCCTCCTGAAGCACCTCCAGAATTGATTAATCCAATTCTTCCCATGTATCCATTCAGCACTTGATATCTTACCAAGTCCGCAGGATGGTCAGAACTCAAGTCAGTATATACTTTGTCATGGGTCTTCCCGAATTGAACAGCGGTATATCCACCATTATTCGTCGGTAATTTCTGTTTGATGATATCTGCCTTTATCGTCACGCCTATATGATTGGCTTGTGCGGTAAGATCCGCAGCAGCATGATAGTCTGTGCCATCTTTCTTAAATCCAGGATTACGTAAGTAACACCATAAGATAGTTGCCATTCCTAGTTCATGCGCTCTCTCAAACGCTTGTGATACCTCCATTATCTGACGATCAGAGTTCTCAGAGCCAAAATATATTGTCGCTCCTACTGCAGCAGCACCTAAGTTCCAAGCTTCTTCTACTGAGCCATACATGATCTGGTCAAATGTATTAGGGTAGGTGAGCATCTCATTGTGATTGAGTTTTACAATGAATGGAATCTTGTGCGCATATTTTCTTGACATCATGGATAAGTTGCCAAAAGTTGTAGCCACAGCATTGCACCCTGCTTCCATAGCAAGTTTGATGATGTTTTCAGGGTCAAAATAAATTGGATTTGGCGCAAATGAGGCACCGGCAGAATGCTCGATACCTTGATCTACAGGCAATATTGATAAATACCCCGTGTTTGCCAAACGACCATTGCCGTATAGAGCTTGTAAGTTTCTTAGTACTTGTGGATTTCTGTCTGAGTCGCCAAATTGTTCATACACAAAGTTGGCACCCGGCAGATGCAGCATCTTCTTATCTATTTTATCTGTTTTATAATCTAATAAGTATTCTGCTTCTGAACCAAGTAGGTCCACTATTTTCTGATGCGACATGTCGTTTTATTTTATTCTTTTTCGAACCGCAAACTTACAAATAAGTCACTTGTCGAAGCAACTCTTTTTGAAATTATTCATCAACATTGTGATAATTCTTTTCAACCGCCTATGTAGCTATGGATTGAAGGGTCTAAAATGGATATCCAATTCCAAGATTCAAATTTAGCCTTGGACTATATTTCGAAAGCATTATTGGATCGCCTGGATGTTGGTCGTTGTATTCCGTAATACGTTCATTGTAAATATCTTTACTCTCAAAAATCCAGCGTTCACCAGAAGGGAGAGATGGGTCTCTCGTCTGCATGGCTAAATCAAACCGCACGAGGAAATAGTCAAAGTTTAATCGTAAGCCCACGCCCATCCCAATCGCCAATTCCTTGTAAAACCTACTTGGGTCAAACTGCCCTCCAACACGAATAGAATCTTTTTTATACAACCATATATTTCCTGCATCAATAAATAGGGCTCCTTCAAAATAACTCACAAGGTCAAATCTGAGTTCAATATTGGTCTCTATATGGACATCTCCAATTTTGTCATAGTTGGTGACAGGCTCAAAGTATGAACCCGGACCTAGACTTCGAGCTTTCCATCCACGGATACCATTGGATCCACCGCCATAAAAACTTCTTGAGAATGGAAGTACTTCTATGTTCTCCAAAGGAATACCAACACCACCAAAAAGTCGATAGGCTATCGAACTTTTTTTGTTGAAATTTCGATACAGTCGTAGGTCATTAGATATCTTAATGTATTGAGCAAATGGTATTCCGAGTATCTCGAACGAACCACCCTCCGTCTGTGAAAGTCCGAGCGTAGGGGAGAAGGCTTTTAAAAGATTTCCTGCCCACTCTAGGTGGACTTTGTTGTAGGACAGTATCTTTGATTTATTGATCCGCTGTTTTTTCTTTACCAAATCTATGTTGGAAGCGAGGATGAAATGATCCGAATACGAATCGGAAAGAAAGCGGTCATTGATGGCATTTAGTCTATCAATGAAAGCTTGCGACTTGTTTATTTTAATGACGTTCATCTCTAGTAAATTGACACCAAGTTTTGTCTTTGAAGTCTCCAGCAAGGTATAACCCAAACTTGCGACTACCAACGACCGTTTATAGTCACTCCGAGATTGAAAATTATACGCACCAGTTATTATTGTACTTTGATTGGAGGATTTTGAAGCAGTTAGAAACCTGAATGGAAAAGTAAGCTTTGGAAGACTTAGGCTTAATTTTGGTCCAAATTCTATCGTGTTCAGATCAAATCTATTGGTTGGCGTTTGACCAGCGTTGTCATCCGTTATGAGATTTTGTGATTCTATACCGCCTTGTAATTGAAGTGTAAGTACTTCCGCTCCGTGAAATATGTTTTTATGCTTGAAGAGGGTACTTAATTTCAAACCTAAATTGTTGCCACTATTTGTGGTGCCCGTAGTTTCTACCGCTATATTACCCCGTTTGTTGAAACTAATATTAATGACCACATTCAGCACTTCATGGTCTATCTGATCTTCGATGAACTGTATGTTTACTAGACTGATGACTTCTATAGCTAACAATCTCTGGTAAGTGTAGCGCACGTTTTTCTCCTGATACTTATCCCCACCGTCTATGAAGATATTTCTAGCAAGGGCTTGTGGATTTAATGGAAAAAGATTGGAACCTACAAAAGTGTATTGGTCATAAGTGAGCGTGTCTTTTCTTGTGCCATCGATGGATTTTATTTGATAGTTAACCAATACTTCACCAATAGAATAAGAGCTATGTTTGATGTCTTCATTGTCTTCCATCTCAGACGATATGCTATTCGGATTGAAGATATTCATTTTGATATCGACTTCATTTTTCTTATTGATAGAATCTACCTCAAACTCAATATATTCTTTCGCAAAATAGTAGTACCCTTCATTTTTCAAATCGTAGGTGATTCTATCCCTCTCTTTGTCCAATAACTCTACGTCAAAAGGATCTGTAGAGTGTAGTACACTCTCATTTAGTCTCTCATTTATAAGATGTTGAATGTTTCTATCCTTAATGTCGAAGGAGATACTATCGATTCGATACACCTCTTTGACCTCTATATCATAGTACAGCTTTGCTTTTTTCTTTCTAGGCCATCGATCCCATGTTTTGTAATGAAAATTCACGGTATTGTCAAAATATCCCTTTTTCATCAAGTAGAGTGATATTTGATTAACACTCTCTTGGGCTAGTGTAGTGTCAAGAATTATTGGTGCCTCACCCACTACTTTTTGAAACCATTCCGCCACTGTCGGTCTATATCCTATAGTATCTTTTTTTCCTCTCGCTATCCTTCTAAGATTCCTCTTTCTTATTCGATCATCTTTCTTTTTTCTAGATTTTGCCATCTTCTTTGGATTGGCAATATTATACATGTGTAGATGAATTCTGCCAAAAAGTATTATTTTTCGATTACGCTTCTGTTTGACCACACCCATTAGTTCGTCATTACTCACCAAGAGCTTTTTGTTGCTTTTGAGAACCACCTTGTTGACCAAATAGTCGCCATCTTGCACCCGCTTGGTCGCATTACAACTCGATAGAACAATAAGGATAAACATCATTGGAAATAATATTCTCAGCATGCCTGAATGCCAACAACTATTATACCGACTATTTTTGTTCCTATTCATTGTCCTCTTAGATCAAGCAATTTTACAGTTTAATTACACCTATTTTTTTAGATAAACTATATTTTTCCAACGACTAATTTTGGACGGCTAAGGTAGGGCTTTGTAGCAAATCATAAGATAACATCCCAATTCCTTTTATATAAGCTTAAAATCAAAGATATTTGCCCAATGATATCTATTAACCAACAGAAGTTGTTACGCTCTCTACATAGAAAAAAAAAGAGAGATGAACTAGGGCAATTTCTTGTGGAAGGAGATAAGTTGGTGGCTGATGCTTTGGATAAAGGAGCGTCAATAAAGCAAATATATGCCACAGCAGAATGGTTAGATGACCATCCGGAGGTGGATGCAACATTGATTATAGAGGCGGATAAGGAAGAGTTGAAAAAGATATCACAACTTACCACCGCCCATAGGGTAGTTGCTCTGATTGACAAGAATCAAGTGGCAGATGATTTTCAATGGAAGAAAAACACTTGGTACGTAGCGCTTGAAGGGGTCAGAGACCCAGGCAATATGGGGACGATTATACGTACCGCAGATTGGTTCGGTATAGACACTCTTCTTGTCACATCCGATTGCGTGGAGCGGTACAATGCCAAAGTGATACAGTCTACCATGGGTAGTATTTTTAATACGAAAGAGGTACAGGTGGATTTAGTTTCGCAGGTAAAAAAATGTGTGGAACTTGGTATTCCAGTGTATGCAGCATCCTTAACAGGAGAAAATATTAACGGTCTTAATAACCCAAAGCCAGGTCTAATCCTATTTGGAAATGAAAGCAAGGGATTGTCCGATGAGATCATACCATTGGTGGATTATCAAATATTAATACCAGGCAGAGGTGGAGCAGAGTCGTTAAATGTAGCCATATCCGCAGGAATTATACTGGCATGGGCTGCCGGGATAAAGTTTTAGTCAATGGATTCAACACATGCCAAAGCACATCGTTCGCCATCAATAGCTGCCGAAACAATCCCACCAGCATAACCTGCACCTTCCCCGCAAGGATACAATCCTTGCACTTCTATATGCTCCAAAGTTTCTCGATCCCTAGGAATTCGCACAGGTGACGAACTCCTCGTTTCTACCCCTACAATGACGGCATCTTTATGTAGAAACCCCTTCATTTTTTTTTCAAAAGATTTAAACCCTTCTTTCAGCGCATTGGCAATTCTAGGAGGAAATACTTCCCACAGATTGACACTTGCAATACCAGGAATATAGGAGCAATCGGGTAAGCTGGTAGATTTGTTTTTTTTGATAAAATCCACTAGTCGTTGAGCAGGTGCAGCCTGCGTCTTACCAGCCAATGTCCAAGCTTTATGTTCTAGATCTTTTTGTAAAAACATTCCAGCTAGTACGCCATGTTCAGCGTATGGTTTGAGGTCTTCTTCTGTTACTGAAACGACGATGCCCGAATTGGCATGCGGATTATTTCGCCGAGAAGGACTCCAGCCATTGGTGACTATCTCTTCTGTGTCAGTAGCACATGGAGCTATCACCCCACCCGGACACATGCAAAACGAATATACACCACAGCCATCCACCTGACTGACCAGAGAATATGCCGCTGGGGGTAAAAAATCACCTCGCTCCGGTTGTCTATATTGTATCTGATCGATTAATTCTTGTTTGTGCTCTACCCGCACACCCACGGCAAATCCCTTGGGTTCAAGTTTTATTTTTTTTGATAAAAGCAATTGGTAGATGTCACGAGCGGAGTGTCCAGTGGCTAAAATCACCTTCGCGAATTCATGCCATTCTTCTCCGTTGATTTCTATAGCATCAATTTTTCCATCGGTAATTCTTAGATCCGTTAGTTTTTCATTAAATCTGATTTCCCCACCGCCTTTGGTGATGCTTTCACGCATGGCAGTAATGATATTGGGCAACTTATTCGTTCCTATGTGCGGATGAGCATCTACGAGAATAGAAGGTTCAGCGCCATGATTTACAAGCACCTCCAAGATGTCTTTCACGCTACCTCGTTTGGATGATCGAGTATATAGTTTTCCATCAGAGAAAGTGCCTGCACCTCCTTCACCGTAGCAATAATTACTCTCAGGATTGACGATATGTTCCTTCGTTAGATTGGCGATATCTCTTCGCCGTGCTCGAATATCCTTGCCTCGTTCAAAAACTATAGGCGTAATACCCAATTCCAATAGCTTCAGCGCCGCAAACAATCCTCCCGAACCAGCACCAATAATAGCTACCCTTTCTTTGTGGTCACTTTTATAGGTGCGCTGACGTATGGCGTCATCAATTTCTCCTTTGTTGCCCACTTCTACTTGCAGATTATAGACAATTCTATGGCGAGCATCCATAGAGCGTTTTCTTATGACATAGGCGTGATGTTCCTTGTTCCATTTGCCTGTTTGACGTAGCGCTTGCTCTATGCTTTCTGTGTCAAAAGCCTTTTCAGGTGCGAGTCGAATATGAACGAGTTGTGACATATATATTGTTTTTTGAAAATTAAGCGTTTCGTGTAAATACACCGATGCCTTCGATGTGGGAGGTATGAGGAAACTGATCTACCAAAGAATAGGTCTGCAACGTATATCCATGTTCCATCATGATAGCAGTGTCTCTACTTTGTGTAGCAGGATTGCAGGAGATGTATATTATCGTTTTTGCATTCATTTCCAAAGTGTATTTAAGGGTCTTGCCACTAAGTCCAGCCCGTGGTGGATCAATGATGATGACCCCTACATTGTCTTTGTATTCAGGATTGGCAAGAAGAAATTTTCCTGCGTCCATTGCATGAAAATCAATCGTTGTTATTCCATTTAAGATGGCATTCTCTTTGGCATCCTTAATCGAAGAAGCCTCTATGTCGACACCTACAATCTTACGGGTTGGAAATGCCTTAGCGATCAATTGACCAATCGTACCTGTACCACAGAATAGATCCAAGATAGCGCCCTCTGCATCATACACTTTGAGATAGTCGATGACTTTGGTATATAGTCGCTCCGCAGACTTTGGGTTGGTTTGGAAAAAACTATTGAGGCTAATCTTAAAGTCTAGCCCTAATAGATTCTCCATGATAAAATCTTGACCATATAATAAGGTACTCCCCTCGGGGGTATTATTGAATCGATCGCCCTTGTCCGGATTTAAGGTATGCATGATGCCTGCAATTCGACCTTCAAAGCGTTCATTTAAAAAAGTGCAAAAGGCAACAAAGTCAAACTTCTCGATTTCTTCATCACCAGTTTGTAAACTAATAAGGAGTTTTTGATCAATATAGGATTTACGTACCATCAATGATCTGAAAAAACCAACACCCTTGGGTGGATGCCATGCCGTCAGTCCAGTGCTCTCACAATAATCCATGATGTCATGAAGCCCGTCTTCAAATTCTTTATCAAAAATGCCAGAATCCTTTTCAAGAGTTTCGGCACACCACCACATACCTCTTCGTTTTGAGCCGAGACCAAATCCGTCAATCGCCTTTCTCGATTCTTCCTCCCATATTATAGACGAAAAGGAATACTCCATCTTATTGCGATAATGCCATGCAGAGGGAGACTGCACAAATTCATCAAATAGGTCTTCGATATTTTCGATTTTGGCATTGCGAACAAACTGTTGAAGGCTATCTCTTTTTTTGTAAAAAAGTTGTTTTTCAAGAGGTAAGGTAGCAAAAGGTGCTCCTGAGATGGATTGATATGGAGAGTCTATTTCCATTAGCGACCGTTCGGTTATTTCTAGCAAACGACATTCGGCATAGCCTTTTCTCTTTTTTGTCAGTCGTGCCTTCACTTGCTGTCCGGGGATGCTATTGGGAACGAACATCACGAAATCTCCCTTCTCAGTAGGGATTTTTGCAATGCCTTTGCCACCGTATGCCATCTCCACTATTTCTAGTTCATAGACATAACCTTTCTTTATTTTTACCATGGCGGCAAATATCTGAAATAGATTGATTGGAAAATAATAATTCTACTACTCTATTATAGAATGATGCTATACATTGAGGTATTGTGTGTACACAGAATAATTGGTATAGTGCCAAGCAAGCCAGATGCTGGCTAAATACTATAAAAAAATCTAGTATTTGGAAATTTCAAATTTTAATACGTCGTGTGCGCACACCATCAAATGTCTTAATCAAAACACAGTCAGAGGTATAAGTGAAAATTGAAATGGTAAAATGGGTGTTTTAACCCATTTTTACAGGCAAGCTAGTTTTTAAGTATTATTCTCTATACATTTGACGAAATATAAAACCAAAACAATTAAATTTATAGATTATGAGTAAAATACAAAATACAAAATACAAAATACAAAATAGTAAAGGCTAAAATAGTCTTTCCACTTACGTTTCTATTGATGATAGCGTTTATATATTCCTGTAAGAAAGATGGGTT
>JAJRRH010000187.1 GCA_024279715.1 Bacteroidota bacterium | reverse complement strand
ATGGCTTGTTGGGGTTTTGATTGAATGCTTGAATGGTTTGTTGGGGTTTTGGTTGAATGCTTGAATGGCTTGTTGGAGTTTTGATTGAATGCTTAAATGGCTTGTTTGGGTTTTGGTTGAATGTTCAAGAACCTAGTAAAAACCATAGTTTGATTATTCATTGCCACCAATAAAAACCCCGAAGGGGTGATATTAGTAGAGCATAAAAAACCCAACCACAACAATAAGAATAAAAAAACCACATCAATTTCATGCATAACACCAATTCATTTTTTACATTCGTAGCCATGGTTATAGATGATCGAAAACTAATCAATATCGCGATAGACGGGCATTCTTCATGTGGTAAAAGTACTGTGGCTAAGAAGCTTGCTGACGAATTAGACTATGTATATGTAGATACTGGGGCTATGTTCAGGGCAGTGACATTGTATGCAATTAATAATAATCTGGCAGATGAGAAGCGTTTGGATGCGGATGGATTGATCGATGCGTTGCCTGAAATACATATTGAATTAAGAAATATTCATGGAGAGATGCGTATATTTCTTAATGGCATGGATGTAAGTGCCGATATCAGAACCATGAGCGTGTCAAAAGTAGTAAGTCCAGTAAGTACTGTCAAGGAGGTACGTCAAAAATTACTCGACTTACAACAAGAAATGGGAAAAAAGAAAGGTGTGATAATGGACGGGCGAGATATTGGAACCGTTGTTTTTCCCGATGCTGAATTAAAAATATTTCTTACTGCTAGTGCTACAGTTAGAGCCGAACGAAGGACTCAGGAATTAATCGACCGTGGGCAAAATGTACCATATGAGGAAGTTTATGCCAACTTGGTAGAACGTGATTTTATCGATTCTAATCGAGAAATAGCTCCTTTGAAACAGGCAGAGGACGCAATATTAGTAGATAACTCCGATCTTTCTTTGGATCAAAGTTTACGTGAGATTAGGGCGTTAATCAATCAAAGATTGGGTCATTAAAAAGCCCTAACTTCGGACATCTTAGCCCATCCCACAAGATTATCCCCAAGAGAAATCTCATACCATCCCTCTTGACGATTCTTAATAAGCACCTCTGTTCCTTCATGGAGCGTAAACACTTCTGTTGCCGTTTTATTTGGCTCACCTTTTATCTCCACTTTCTTGGCCATCACAATACCGTGATTCATCTCCAAGGCAGTCCTTTTGGCAGTGAAGGACATCCACAACGCAAGGATACCCACGATAAAACTAAATAGTCCAAAATTAAGACCCAATCTTTTCTTACGACTAGTGGATTTCAATAAAAACCATCCAAATCCAATCAAAGTCAAGAGCGAACAAAAAACGGATAGATAGGCTAAATTATCTGCTCCAAATATTGCCAAAGTCCTTGACCAGAATGATTCTATCCCCGTATTGGCATTTAGATCATAATCGTCAATTTTATCTTTCGATACAAGTTTCAAATTGTACTTGACATCTTTATTACTTGGATCTAGTTTTAATGATTTTTTAAAATAGTAGATTGCCTCACCAAGTTCCCCTTTTTTATAGAACGCATTGCCGAGGTTGGCGTATAATTCAGGCGATCCAAGATTCATTTGATCCAAATCTTTGTAGTGAGTGATGGCTTCATCCCATTGTTGTTCTTGATAGGCACTGTTAGCCCAAGACCACACATCAGCAGGCGAGTGAGCGATTATAGCATGACTATAATTTGTCATAAGCACAAAAAGAATAATGACATATTTCATGATAAATTCTTTTCTAAATGGTGAATAATATTATCCGCATTTTGCAACATCCTTTCGTCATCCGTTTTTGATCTAGGCGCATATCTTGCCATTTCGCAATTGTTGAGCACATCCATAAGGCTTGTAATTATGGAGGAGTCAATGTTGCGATGCGCCAGTTCAGTACTTATTTTTTCTTTGGTTAGATTGGCGTTCGGGATACTTAATTTTTCACTTAAGTAGTTGTACATTGCATCAAATACCGATTCATAAAAACTTTCTTTCTCTCCTTTTTGAAGCGATATTTCTGCTTTGTTGATTTCTTTCAGTGCCTTGCGACCAGCTTTTCTGATTTTAGTTCCGGTGATATCTTTCGATTCTAAATATTCTTTTCTTTTCCAAAAATAGAGTCCTAGAAGAAGGAGTAGGGGCAGACTAAACAAAGCGACATGAATTGTCGAGCCAGTGAAAAAATGATTGCGCTCTTTCAAATCTGTATCCGTACGAATGTATCGAATTTCATTTTCTAGTAATTGCACGTCATTTTTTCGACGATTTGAATGGTCACCTATGGATGACTCTCCTCCTGCCACATGGATATGAGTGGTATCTGTCACTATGGTATTGTACCGACCCACTTTAGGATCGAAATAGGTGAAGGATAGAGGGTCCAACGTGTATTCGCCCGCATAACGTGGGATGATTAGGTATTCATAACTTCGAGAGCCTCGCATTCCTGATCCCGAATTACTAATTTGGTCATCAAGCTTTGGGTCATAGACTTCAAAGTCCGAGTCGAATTTAATCTTGGGCGCACTGATAAATTTAAGATTTCCGGAGCCAGAGTATTCCACCTTGTAATTAATGGCATCGTTGGCATTAACTTCTGTTTGGTCTACAGATACTGTGATGTCTAGATTTCCGATAGCACCATGAAAATCACTCGGTGGAGAGGGCAGAGGGAGTACTTCCACACTGGCGATGTTACTAGTAATAGGAATGGATTTATTTCTAAAAAAACCTGCAGAGATGATGGCGTCGAATTTAAAAGGACCTAATTTAAGTTTGCCCGTTTTTTGGGTGACAAGAATCTGTTTTTCTAAGACTGCTTTTTGATAGTCAATGCCATTTATCTTTTCAAGCTTGTCGGAAAATTTTATTTCCCCAAGATTCACATCTTCTTTCCAGAAACCATCTGCCGGGGGAAATTCATAATTTTTAAATTGCCTATAGTCGTACCTATTGTAGATTACATAAGTGGCGGTAATTTGTTCGCCTTTATATACTTTTGTTTTGCTTAGATAGATTCTTGCAAATAGGTTTTTATCTTCATTTCTACCTATATTTCTCTGCTTACTGTTGGTGATTACTTCCTCCTTGCCTTCTACGACCTTTATAGTGACTTTGTTGGATTTCTTTGAGCCAGTGGTGGTCGTTAAGGTGGCAGGTTGGATAGTGAGAGTCCCTACTTGTGTTGCGACAAGAAAGAAAGTGAAGTCGGTTGATGGATGACCGTTGATGGTGGATCTTTGCGTCATCGGTCCACCCACTATTTTGAAACCTTCAAACGCAGGGGGGCTAATATTACCTTTTAGATTTTCTATATGGATGATGTATTTAAATCGCTCCCCCACAGCAACTAAATCCTTGCTTACAGAAGTTTTGAATTTCTTGCTCTGCGCAGAAATAGTTCCTGTACTAGTAAATAGTACAAGCAATAGAAATATGATATGTGGTCGTAGTTTGTTCATCCAGTCACTTTGTATTACCAATCTTTCTCAATATGAACCCTGTCTTTCTTTGTCTTTTTTAGGTTTAGTTTTTCACGTATTTCTTTCTCTTGCTGCTCGATGGCATCTAAGATGCGTTGCGCATCTTCTTTACTCATTTCTCTTGGCTGTGGTTTCTGCTCCTCAGATTCTTTTTCCTCTTGCTCTTTTTCTTCTTCCTTCTCACTTTTGTCCTCATTGCCGTCATTCTTATTCTCTTGATCCTGTTTTTCCTGGTCTTGCTTCTCTTTGTCTTGCTTCTCCTGGTCTTTGTCGTCTTGTTCCTTGTCGTCTTGTTTTTGATCTTGGTTTTCTTGTTCTTGTGGTGGCGGTTGTTGTTTCATCAATTTCTGAAGATACGCAAGGTTGTATCTAGCATCTTCGTCTGTTGGGTTACTTCTCAAGGCATCCTTTAGAGCTTCTATTCCCTCCTCAAGGTAGGTGAAAGGGTCTTCTCCTTGATCTGCCCGATTTGGATTAGCTTTTGCTTCCTCTGCTATGTCCATTGCAGTCATCACATAGCTGCTTGCAAGATTAAAATAGGCGTTGGCTTTCTCAATTTTCGATGGTGCTGTAAGCGCTGCATTTTTGAATTGAGATCGAGCCTTGTCGTATTTTTCTTGGATAAAAAAGGCGTCGCCCATATTGAACATGGCATAGGCATAGTTTGGATCTACTTCTAATGATTTTTCATAATGCTTTATCGCACTCTCATAGTCCTTAGATAAGAAAGAGTCATTACCCTTACTAAGCCAGTCTTGAGCACTTTGAGAATGTACGTTTCCTATGCATAGAATAAAGAAAAGTGTCAATGCCTTTTTCATTAATCAAATAGTTTTGTTTTGTTGGACAAATTTAACTTTTTATCTGGTAGTATGTTATAGATAATCAAAAGCAGTACGCATACCAGGAGAAAAATCTGAAACCTATCCTCATAGTCTTCATACTGCCTGGTTTCAAATTCATTTTTATCGAGATTGTTAATGTCTTCAAGGATGCTATCGAGTCCTACGTTACTCATGGTAGCACGAGTGAATTTGCCATCCCCTGCATCTGCTATTTCTCTCAAGGCATCCGCATTGAGTTTTGAAACGACGGTGTTTCCCTTTTTGTCTTTTTTGAATCCTATTTTTTTTCCTCGACGGACAATAGGGATAGGAGACCCATTTAATGATCCCATACCAATAGTATATACTTTTATACCTTCTTCCATAGCAGCAGTAGCAGCTTCAAGGGCATCGTCTTCATGGTTTTCTCCATCAGTAACCACGATGATGGCCTTGCCAGAGGTTGAATTTTTTTCGAAGGAACTAGCGGAGAGTTCTATCGCTTGCCCGATAGCGGTTCCCTGTACAGGTATAATGTCTGTGTCCACCACATCGAGGAATATCTTAGCCGCACTATAGTCCGAAGTGATGGGTAACTGAACATAGGCTTCCCCCGCGAAAATCACCAATCCAACACGGTCGCCATGGAGTTTGTTTATTAATTGTTCGATTGCCATCTTGGCCCTAGTCAATCTATTGGGTTGTATGTCTTCCGCCATCATGGAGTTGGAGACATCCAAGGCAATGATTAGGTCTATGCCTTCTATTTTAGCATCTAGTTCTTTACTGCCAAATCTCGGATTAATCAAGGCGATAACTAGGAAAAACATGGCTATACGCCAAAGAATATACTTATTGATTGGTACAATGGTGCTAAATGAAGGAACAATCTTTTGGAATACTGAGGACGTACTGAACTTTAATAGTTTTTTGTTTTTCCAATGATACAATAGAATAAATAGAACAGATAATATAGTAAGGCCAACATTCGCCCATAAAAATAACGGACGTTGAACGACCAATCCAGTTACAGACGGCATGATGAAAAACCAAAATGTAAGTAACAATAGCCACAGTATTATTTCCACGACTACCAGTCGGAAGACGTATTTACGGATTGGATATATAGTGTCGTGACTCATAGTTGTTGTCTAAGATAAAGGTGGTTAAACAAAAACTCAATAATCAATAAGAGGATGCCGATCAATGCGAAGTAAAAGTATTCTTCCGATTTTTTTCGATGCTCTGTGACTTTTATGATAGTTCTTTCCATTTCATCAATTTCTCGATACACATCTTCTAGACCGTCCATGGTCTTGGCTCTAAAATATTTTCCGCCAGTTTTTTCCGCAATTTGTATAAGAGTATTCTCGTCTATTTCTACTGGCATTCGCTTGTATTGAAATGTACCATCGGGGTACATTCTAAAGGGTTGGAGTGCGCTTCCATTAGTACCTATGCCGATGGTGTAAACACGTATTCCAAACTCCTCCGCAAGACTCGCAGCATCCAGAGGTTGTATGTTTCCCGCAAGGTTGACTCCATCCGTAAGGAGGATAATTACTTTGCTTTTCGCTTCGCTATCATTCAGTCTTTTGACGGCGGTAGCCAATCCCATACCGATGGCTGTCCCCCCTGTTAGCATGCCTGTGTCCACGGCTTTGAACATGTCTTTCAGCACCTTGTGGTCTGTAGTAAGAGGCACTTGTGTATAGCTTTCTCCTTCAAATACGACAAGCCCCATCCGATCATTCGGTCGTTGGTCGATAAAGTCGATAGCTACTTTTTTTGCTGCTTCCAAGCGGTTTTCCGGAAAGTCTTTTGCCAACATACTTGTCGATAAATCCATCGAGAATACGATGTCTATTCCTTCTCTATTGGCATCTTCCCAGGATAGATTCGACTGTGGACGAGCCACAGCGATAATCAATAATGAGAGGGCAGTCATTTGTAGGAAAAATTTCAAATGTCGTAGCCATTCTCTTGGGTCTCGTGGTAGCTTGTTCAGGATGCTAAAACTTGAATATTGTATCGAAGCCTTGTTTCTGTCGTTTCTCAAATAGTAATATACACTCAAAAGCGGTATAGCAGCGAGTAAGGTCAATAGCCAAGGCGATCCAAAAGTGAAATTTTCATTAAAAAACATATTGTCACTGCCAGGCCATAGCTCTGGCTTCAGGACGAATAAAACGATTATTCCAATCAACACATTAAGTGTAATCAAGATAATTGGCAATATGTTTTGGTGTTTACGCCCCATTTTCTCCTTCTTCTTGTTCTGTTGCTTTTGTGGTGTTGACAAGATTCATCACTTTGTCAAATGCGGATTCATTCAACTGTTGACTCATGTGTCCTTTGGCAAACTTTACTATATCTGCCATATTCAAGACTTGCGCTATATCTTCAAGATGAACCGATCCAATGCTTGAGAATTTTAGATTCTTGATTGTTTCACCTGAAGTTTGTTCCATCGCTTGTATGTTATACCTGTCTTCAAGGTATGTCCGCAAGATGTTGGTCAGCTCAGTCTGGTAGGCTTTCTCTTTCCCTTTTTTTAATAATTCTTTTTCTCGCAGTTTGTTCAATGAGCGATAAGCGATAACATGGGCAGGCTCTTGGATGACAACCTCTTTCACAATTTCCACTTCTTTTTCACCTCTCTTTTTTAAAAAATAGAGCAGGAGGAAAAGCAATGCTAGAGCCCCTAAAACATAAGGTGTCCATCTTTTGAAAAAAGACTTCCAGTCAAAAGGTACAGTGTATATACCTCGTATTGTCTTGATGCCATCATCAAGATTTACCGGTACAGTATTGATATAGATGAATTTTGTTTCGGTGCTTACGGAATCGTTTTTGACATTAAAAACAATCGGTTGAATGGCGTAATACCCCGAGTCAAAGGAAGTAATCAGAAATTGCTGCCGAAGGATAATCACACCTTTATTTGCCTCCATGATTAAGGTGTCGATGGCGGTCGAATCTACAATCTCTATGAATTCGGATAATTGATTTTCAACCAATGGCCAGGTTACGGTCGCAATATCTCTTGACGCTACTGCCAATTCGATCTGTATCGTCGTTTGTTCACCAATAAGCATTGAATCTCGCTCGACAGTGATTCTAGCTTCTTGAGAATATACATTCCCAACAAACATCACTGCAAGCACTATCCAGCCATATTTTATTAAAGAGTTACCCACGCTTTTTGAATAATTTCATTAGTGGAATGATATAGTCTTCATCTGTGGCTATATCGACAAAGTCCACGCCAGTTTTCTTAAAAAGTCGGTGCAGATTGTTCACTTGTTCTGCTGCCAATTCATCAAATAATTTTCTAGCTCTTTTATTCGAACTATTGATCCATCGAAATTCGCCTGACTCCAAATCCTGAAAAGGAACAAGCCCTACATCTGGCAATTCTCTTTCCGCTTGGTCATAGATATTGACGGCTATAAGATCATGTTTTTTGTTGGTAAATCGCAAAGCATCTTCAAAGTCAGGCGAGACAAAATCAGACAACAAGAAGCAAATACTTTTCTTCTTGACTACCTTATTGGCATATCGTAGTGCTTCAGCGATATTCGTTTTTTTGTTTTCAGGATTGAATTCTATCAATTCACGTATGATGCGTAAGATATGTGATTTCCCCTTTTTAGGAGGAATGAATTTTTCGACTTTATCTGTAAAAAATATTAGCCCGACCTTGTCATTGTTTTTAATAGCGGAGAAGGATAGAACGGCACATATCTCAGTAATCAATTCTTTCTTTAGCTTTTCTTTCGTGCCGAAAGAATCAGAGCCACTGACATCTACGACGAGCAGTACGGTCAATTCTCGTTCTTCTTCAAATACTTTTACAAAAGGATCTCCAAATCTGGCGGTCACATTCCAATCGATATCTCTTATCTCATCCCCAATGGCATATTCTCTCAC
Organism: Bacteroidota bacterium; assembly: GCA_024279715.1. Taxonomy (GTDB): domain Bacteria; phylum Bacteroidota; class Bacteroidia; order Flavobacteriales_D; family JABDKJ01; genus JAJRRH01. The sequence continues at coordinate 5,046 of JAJRRH010000187.1, read as the reverse complement.
TTCTGAGAAGGCCATACCTCTACCTTTAAAGGCGCTGTGATATTCCCCTGAGAATATCTGGTTTGAGAGCCCCTTGGTCTTAAGTTCGATTCTACGAACCTTCTTTATAAGGTCTGATGTGTTTTTTTTAGTATCCAAAACTAGAGTGTAATTACTTTTTCAATTGCCGAATCTCCAATGGTAAAATATATTTAAGGAACTTCCACATTGTTTAGAATTTCAACAATGATATCTTCAGTCGTTTTGTCTTCTGCTTCCGCTTCGTAGGACAATCCAATTCTATGTCGGAGTATATCATGCGCTACGGCTCGAATGTCTTCAGGAATCACATAGCCTCTGTGCTTCGTAAATGCGTATGCTTTAGCGAGTATCGCCATGCTGATGCTCGCACGTGGTGAAGCACCGAATGATATTAGATCAACCAACTGTGGCATATTGTAATCTGCAGGATTACGAGTAGCGAATACAAGGTCGATAATGTATTGCTCTATTTTCTCATCGAGATATACTTCTCGCACAAGTTCTCGGGCTTTCAATATCTGATCGATAGTTACCACTTTGTTTGCTTTCGGAAATGGATCTTTAGAAATACTACTTCTAATAATCATTTGTTCTTCTTTTTTTTCAGGGTACCCGATAATTATTTTCATCATAAAACGATCCACTTGCGCTTCTGGAAGAGGGTAGGTTCCTTCTTGGTCTATCGGATTCTGAGTGGCAAGCACGAGAAATGGTTTCGGTAAGGGATAGGTAGTTCCTCCAATAGTAACTTGTCTTTCTTGCATGGCTTCAAGTAATGCAGATTGAACTTTAGCCGGTGCTCGGTTGATTTCATCTGCCAATACGAAATTGGCGAAAACAGGTCCTTTCTTTACTTTGAAATCGCCATCTTTTTGATTGAAAATCATTGTGCCTATCAAATCGGCAGGCAATAAGTCAGGAGTGAATTGTACCCGACTAAAATCAACATCTACGCATCTACTTAATGCGGTAATGGCGAGAGTTTTTGCTAGGCCTGGTACACCTTCTAATAAGATGTGTCCGTCTGCCAGAAGGGAAAGAATCAATTTGTCCACCATGTCTTTCTGACCAATGATGACTTTGTGCATCTCTTGTTTGAGTAGATCCACGAAGGTACTCTCTTTGCTTATTCTATCATTGAGTTGGTTGATAGAGTCAGGAGAGGTGTTTGAAACAGGTGTCGTATTGTCTTGTGCACCTAATACTGGTTTTTCTTCTGGGTTTTCCATTTTTTATATGTCTTTACAAGTATTGATTATTGTATCAGATTATTATTAAAACGTTGCGAAATTAATGAATTCATTGCGTGATATTACATGGCTTTGGTTAAAAATTGTTAACATTAGATAGAGTTGTGGAGTGGCAACATAGGTAGAAGTATAATCAATAATGGTCGTACTTAACGAATAACGCTAACTACTCAATAAAAGTATCCATTCTATAATTTGAATGAATAGGGTAGTACTCTGTGTCTACCTTTGATTAAAACAATTAAAATAAAAGTATTATGAAAATAATTATAACAAGTTTAATAGTTCTACTCTATTGGTCAGGAATCACCTTCGCCCAGCCAGTAATCGATTTGAATCAAATTACGCCCGAATTAGGGGATGTTTTCATTTCGTCTGATGTCGGTTATGAAGATGTGTCTGGTCAAACAGGGGTAAATCAAATATGGGATTTTAGTGGATTTTCCTTAAGCAATTCTTTTAGTATAGTTGTCATACCTGTTGATGAAGGTTTAGAGTCAGAAGAGTTTCCCAATGCTACCATATGTGCTAAAGGAACAGACAGTAGTATGGAACTTGAGTTATACGAATATTTTAGTGTTGAGAATAGCCAATTTATATCTTACGGAAATAGGACAGATGTAAATGGATTTATAATTGGTACTACATATACTAATCCTAAATTAGATTTGCCCGCTTCATTTTCCTATTTAGGGAGCGGAACAGATACTTACGAAGGGATACTTTCAGGCAGTTTTGGATCTGATTCTGATATTTCAGGAGAGGTTGGTTGGCAAGTTGTGGGTTACGGTACAGTGGTGATAGACGGGATTACTTTTTCTGATGTTTTGCAGGTAGAATACACGAATGTTTATGAATTATTAAGCGATAATTTTGTTCAGACAGTTACGGAACAGCAATTTAGATTTTATGTCGGAGGGATTCATTTTCCTTTGGCGATTTTTACTCAAACAGCTAATTCGATGCTTGGAGTACCTGTTGACACTAGTTTCACAGGAACTATTACATTGCCTTCAAACCCAACTGGCATTTCAGAAAATGCCGTGGAGAAGAATGAATTAATTATATATCCAAATCCAGTGAATGAGGATGTTGTAAATATTGATTTGACAGTCAGGGATAATACTGAATATCGTATTTTGTTGTATTCTGCTGAGGGACTATTGCTTAAGTCAGAGTACAGAAAAGGAACTGGGAAAATGGTGGATGAATTCAACCTCCCGAAAGGTCTAAGCCCCGGCGTGTATCACCTTGTGATAGATGATGGGTTTAGTTTAATAAATACCATGCTAGTGGTAGAGTAGTTAATGTGAAGAGACCCGAGACTTGTTCTTGGGTCTTTTTATTGATGGTTAGTGGCTGGTTGGGGTTTTGATTGAATGCTTAAATGTGATAATGCTTGAATGGCTGGTTGTGGTTTTGATTTAATGCTTAAATGTGATAATGCTTGAATGGCTGGTTGTGGTTTTGATTTAATGCTTGAATGCGCTAATGCTTGAATGGCTGGTTGGGGTTTTGATTGAATGCTTGAATGCGATAATGCTTGAATAGCTGGTTGTGGTTTTGATTGAATGCTTGAATGTGACAATGCTTGAATGTGATCATGCTTAAATGGCTTGTGACATTATTATAGCATCAAAAAGTCAACATTATCTTAAAACCCCAAAGGGGTGAAATTATTGTAGCAATTAAAAAAGCCCACCAAATCCAAACCCTGAAGGGGTGACATTATAAAACAACCCACAAGATACGAAACAGAATCATCATTCAGATCGACGCAGATGGTTGGCAGTTTGAGTTAGAGTGTGAGTCTTGAGTAGCCAAGCCTAAAAAGAACCCTGAAGGGGTGAAATTATTGTAGCAATTAAAAAAGCCCACCAAATCCAAACCCTGAAAGGGTGACATTATAAAATAACCCACAAAACCCAATGCAAAGGTGTCATTCAGACAAAGCAATGCTTTGAATGCTCGAGAACCCAGAGTAAGTAGCAAGCCTTGATAATATAGAGTAAATTCCATACCTTAAAAACCAACCAACGCCCTCAATAAACCACAGAAAACATAATGTCAGAACCTTGAAGGGGCGATATTTATAATGATCAATTGAAGTCCCGATCTACTATTATCGTTTATGTTTCTTTTTAGCTTTTTTCTTAGGTTGCGAATGCTTTTCATGGGGATGAGATACCTCCTCGGGATGAAGTAATTGTCTAATAGTAGCAAGATGGGAGAACAAAACTATCGGAACAATGAATCCAGGGAGCCATACATAGGGGAAATTCAATACGGCTCTATTTGGTTGGTCGAGCCCAAACATCTGAAAACTGTGTGGAATAGAAAAAACAGCGTGAAAGACAATGGTGAATAGAAGAAGCAATGAGATAACATTCCACGCTAGTTTCACTCCTTTGCTCAACGATTTATTTTTATACCCTAAATAGAATATTACGGGCGCAGTGATCCCAGCAATAATATCAAAATTACGTCCAGCAAAGGTCATGATTTCAGGCACGTTTTTATAAAGAAATAGCAAGTATAGTGTTATCTCAACCGGTATTCTTACAACATGTAAAAGCGTCAGTGTCTTTTGATCCAGTCGGTTGATAAACCTCTTTCCGACCTTTGAAAAGAAAAGCCAAATAATCAGGATAAAAAGGGGCGCCATGAGTAGCATTATCCTAGGGGGAAAGCCAGAGGTGTTGTAGAAAAAACCACTAAGCCCCGAAATAGCATCTAGGGTTAGAATAGTTATTATGGCGAGTAATACTATTTTTGAATTTCGGGAAGCTTTATAAAAAAGATAAGCCGTTAAGAAGGTCGTAAGTATAAATAGAATGGAGACGTAAAGGGGTTGTGGGAAATTTACCATGATCGCATAGGTGTTGATTATCTGCTAAATGTAGTGTTTTTTTTCAAACTAACCAATGACAGGCACTGGTTTTGTTTGAATTAAAGGAATGCTACAATGCGACTATGCGACAATACTTAAATGTGATCATGCTTAAATGGCTTGTGACAATATTATAGCATCAAAAAGTCAACATTATCTTAAAACCCCGAAGGGGTGAAATTATTATAGCATTAAAAAAAGCCCACCAAATCCAAACCCTGAAAGGGTGACATTATAAAACAATCCACAAGATACGAAACAGAATCATCATTCAGATCGACGCAGATGGTTGGCAGTTTGAGTTAGAGCGTGAGTCTTGAGTAGCCAAGCCTAAAAAGAACCCTGAAGGGGTGAAATTATTGTAGCAATTAAAAAAGCCCACCAAATCCAAACCCTGAAAGGGTGACATTATAAAACAATCCACAAGATACGATACAGAATCATCATTCAGATCGACGCAGATGGTTGGCAGTTTGAGTTAGAGCGTGAGTCTTGAGTAGCCAAGCGTAAAAAGAACCCCAAAGGGGTGAAATTATTGTGGCAATTAAAAAAAGATCACATCCTATCCAAACCCTAAAGGGGTGACAATTTCATGAAACATTCACAAAGTTTAATCGAAAAAGTAAAGACTAATAGTCCTTCATTGCATTATTATACTCTTTCAATTCAGCGTAATTCGACTTGTTTGATGGGTCACTGATGATAGCCAAAAGATACTGTAAGCTTTCTTTCTGTAGTTCCACATCGTCTTCGAGATCGTCAGCATCATCTGATAATTCTACTTCGTTGCCTTCTTCATCAATACCTGTTTCCTCTGGAATAGGGATCATAAAACCGTCATTCTCTTCCAAATGTTCGCAGGTGAGTCTTAGGGTCATGGCTAGT
>JAJRRH010000186.1 GCA_024279715.1 Bacteroidota bacterium | reverse complement strand
TGCAAAGATATCATTAGGTGTGTAGGTCAATGCTAGATTATAGTTTAGAACTTTGAGAGGGTCCTTTTTGTTTTGAATTAATCCGATACCATTTAGGACGCCATCTTCAGGAGATGATAAAAGTGTCGTACCTCCAAAAATAGATAGCCTAAGATGTATTTTATCTTTAAAGTGAATCTGAGATTTTAGTCCTGCAATGGCATAGTTGTTCTCAAGTGTGTTTTGGTCACTATCATAACTTTTAATTCCTATAATCGGAGAGATATCGAAGTTTAGGTTATTGGTCTTTTTAGTGTATTGTAAGTTGAGCTTTGCTTTTGAAAAAATAGAATCATCCAATAGGGTGATGCTAGAATCTAATAGCTCATAAGGTTGTATTGCGGAATGAAATTTAGTCGTGGGTTGGGAGAAATATCTTTTTAATTGGACACGACTTATATTGTTGTTTAATAAATCATTTTGGATTTGACAAATGGATATATTACTAACTAAAAGGAAGAAGGTTACTAAGCCAAATAGAATTGGACTAAATGATTTTTTAATAATCATTGGTCTTTAAGTTTTATCAGAAATGGCGATAGATAGATGGCGAAAGAGGCAATGAATAGTAAAACAAACGATAGGGTAGGGTTCAGGTTTTTAAGAAGAAACATGACCGTCACCACTAAGAAATTAAGAGCGTATAAAGTTATTACTGTGCGTCTATGAGAGTATCCGAGGCGTATTAATCTATGGTGAATATGATTTTTGTCAGCGGAGAAAGGTGAATTTCCTTGAACGGCTCGGATAAAAAACACTCTCATAGTATCCACTAATGGATAGGAGAGTATGCTCATGGCGAGCAATGGTACATGGAGGTCTTGTAGGAAAGAGGGTAAGTTGGCTGTATCATGTTCAATGAATCGAATGGCAAGTACGGAAATGATAGCACCAATAATCATCGAGCCAGAGTCTCCCATAAAAAGTCGGGCAGGAGAGAAGTTAAACACTAAAAATCCGAGTAATGCTCCGACCAAGCAACCGCTTAATAGTGCGAGAGAAACATCTTTTGTCAAGAAAAACCAAACACCGAATAGCAAGGCACTAATCAACCCAATACCTGCTGCTAATCCATCGATACCATCTATAAGATTAAGCCCATTGACAATGATGATGTATACAAAAATGGATAGTAGAATGGCTGCCCAATCGGCTAGTTCATGAAATCCAAATATACCCTGCATGTTGGTTATTTTTATACCTCCCATGACTACTAATATGAAGCCTACTGCGAAATGCGCTCCGAGTTTTTTGATGGGAGCAGTACCAATTATATCATCTTTAACTCCTACAAAAAACAGAATTAGAAGAGAGGCTACCAGGTATTTGAATTGATTGAATGACTGAACAAGTTCAGATGAGTTTTCATTAAGGCTTAGACTGCCCGTTGGAAACCATAACGAATAGGAGAAGATAGTGGCAGCAAAAATGATAATTCCACCGATAGTAGGTATACTATGGCTATGTAGTTTTCTCTCTTCCGTCGGTTCGTCCACAAGATGCTTTAGTTTGGCAACCTTAATAAGTGACGGTGTAGCAAAGAGTACAATGACAAATGATGTTATAAATCCTATAATTACTATTCCCACTTTTGTCTTTTTTATTTCGTTTGCAAGGTAATATTTTTTATTTCAAATAGTCAATATCAATTTCTTAAAAATCGTCATAGTTATTGAAGATTGATGTTCTAATTCCTATTCTTACAAAGGAATTGGTGTGTATAGTATTTCCATCATTTTCTCTATGAATCCAACGTATATATGCATTTAAGTTGCTTTGTGGGTTAAAGAGATATCCGAATGTCAAGCTGCTGAAAATCATCGACTCTCTATTGATTTCATACCCTAAATTAGTGTTGCTATCATGATCTAAGAAAATATTATTCCCATTGTTGGTAGGGCCAAATTCACTAAGGTAATCCTTACCTTGGTTTATTAAATTAAGTTGCAAGTCTATGAAAACCCTTTTATTATGGAAATAGGTGCTTCTAAATATGAACTCATTAAAGTCGGCACCCAAAGGATGTGCTAATTCTTGATTGAGATGACTATAGTTTTGGAGTCTGTCATTAAATGCATAAGTATACGGGTCTACAGAATTGTATTCTGCTAAAAGATGTAGGTTGTCGGTTAAAAAATTGGAAGTTCTTATGCCAAATTGATACCCATTCTGATAACCATTTTGGTATTTGTCTTTGAGAAATTGTCCATATAGTTTAATGTTTTTTGTCAATTGAAAGCCTAAATTCACACCTATAAGGCTTTTGTTTTCATCTTGAAGGTCAGAAGTTAATGTACGATAGAAGATTATGGGATTGAGACTTGCATAGTTTACAGGCAAGGTGCCAGAATCGTTGTTATATCTTTTCCATATCACAGATTCAAATAGACCGATACTTAGTTTTGGAATGGGAAATATTTCTAAGTAATGAAAAGAGGCATTTTTTATTTTGAATCTAGATTCTGGGGTTAATCCAATCGGCAGTCTTTCATGATTTATCAATTGGGCAAATGTGGTGTGGTAGTGGAGTTTGTTTTTCAAAAACCTGAAACTACCTCGGAGATATGGGTAGTTTACACTATTGTCGGATAGCAATAATGACCGATGACCATTGCCGATAAAGTTTTTCCCATGTCCAAATTGAAGGTTTACAGTTTCACTTGGTGAATAGGAAAGATATCCTCCGCTTTGTGCAAAGTCGAATCCTCCAGCGTTGTATATTTTTGCTCTCCCTGCACCCAGATAGACTAGTTTATCGTCTACATAATATTTTATATAACTAGGGGCGTAAATTTGGTTTTCTAGAAAACTGGTTTCAAAAGAGAATTTTTCACCAATGCCACCACGGATTAAAAAACCTCTAGCGTTGTGATAGAATGTGGTCGTATCTGAATAGGTGCTAGTGTCGCTTAGCTCGAAACCAATTTCTTGCGTACCCAAAAGATCGATTGTGACATGAAGTTTGTCTTTGTTGATTTCAAAAAGATGGTCGTAATATAGTTTGTCTTGCGCTCGGGTATAGTACACTTCATTCCCCGCATACGCCCAAACGCTGTCTAGCCTTAGCCATGACTCTGGTATTACCTTGAAGCTTGGTGTTATTGTAGAATCATATTCTGAATAGGCTTTCTCTAAAAATAATTGGGAATAATAATTTAAGGGGTAATTAACCTGTTGGGCATTGGTTGTAAGAGAAATTGCTAAAACTAACGATAATGAAAAATAGCGGATAGCTTTCTTTAAAGTAGTTTTTAGTTGCATAATCATAGAATGTTGTTTGTAGGCGGACATTGGCACAAACATACAATTTCCAAATTAAATGGTTTTTTCGAATTTACCAGTGGCTAGCACATCTTCATATACTGACCTAATTCCTTGTTCGAGAGCAATGGAGTGTTTCCACCCCATTTTATGTAATCGACCAACATCCATTAGTTTTCGTGGTGTACCATCAGGTTTTGTGAGGTCATACTTAAGCTCTCCTTCATAGCCTACAATGTCTTTAACCAAAAGGGCCAAATCTTTGATTGAAATATCCTCACCGGTGCCAATATTTACAAAAAGTTGGTCATCATAATTTTGCAATAAGAAAAAACAAGCTTCTGCTAGATCGTCCACATGCATAAATTCTCTTTTGGGAGACCCCGTACCCCATATTTCTACAAATTCTTTGCCGTCTTCTTTGGCTTCATGAAATTTCCTAAGTAGGGCAGGGAGTACATGTGAGTTTTGTGGGTGATAGTTGTCATTTGTGCCATATAGGTTAGTGGGCATGGCAGAAATGAAATGGCAGCCATATTGATCTCGATAAGCTTCTATCATTTTAATACCAGCTATTTTAGCAATAGCATAAGGTTCATTTGTCGGTTCCAATACGTCGGTCAATAAGTAATCTTCATTCAATGGTTGCGGTGCCATTTTAGGATAGATACAGGAGGATCCTAGAAATAATAATCTATCTACACCATGTTTGTAGGCTTGATGGATTACATTGGATTGGATCATTATGTTTTGGTAAATGAACTCTGCACGATAGGTGTTGTTGGCAACGATGCCACCAACTTTTGCCGCAGCCAAAATGACGTGTTGGGGTTTTTCTTTTTCAAAAAAACCTTTAACAGCTACTTGATTGGTTAAATCTAGTTCGGAAGAAGTTCGGAAAATGATGTTATCAAATCCTTCGGCAGTGAGTTTTCTATGAATGGCAGAACCCACCATTCCACGATGTCCTGCGATATAAATTTTGTCGGATTTATTCATTGTAATCCATTATATCATGTCCACCTTCTAAAAGATATTTATCTCTTTCAAAATTTTTGATATCGGCTTGAACCATTTCTGATACTAGTTCTTGTAAGTTGTATTTATGTTCCCAACCCATTTCTTCTTTGGCTTTTGTTGGATCACCTATTAGAAGATCTACTTCGGTAGGTCTAAAATATTTGGCATCCACTTCGATTATGATGTCACCGGTGGCTTTGTTGTAGCCTTTTTCGTCTTTATCTTTTCCTTTCCATTCGATTTCGATATCAACTTCTTTGAATGCCATTTCTACAAATTCTCTTACCGCATAAGTTTTACCCGTAGCTAGTACAAAATCTTGCGGTTTTTCTTGCTGAAGCATCAACCACATGCCTTCGACATAGTCTTTTGCATGTCCCCAATCTCGTTTTGAGTTTAGGTTTCCGAGATAAATTTTCTTTTGAAGTCCCAGTTTGATTCTGGCAGCCGCTCTAGTTATTTTTCTTGTTACAAAGGTCTCTCCTCTCAAAGGGCTTTCGTGATTGAACAAGATTCCATTACAAGCGTATAGGTCATACGCTTCTCTATAGTTTTTTACTATCCAAAAAGCGTATAATTTTGCTGCTGCATAAGGGCTTCGAGGGTAGAATGGTGTTGTTTCCGTTTGTGGTACTTCTTGTACTTTACCATATAGTTCTGAGGTAGAAGCTTGATAAAATTTAGTTTTCTTTTCTAGCCCTAATATTCGTATCGCCTCAAGGATTCTAAGTGTACCTAATGCATCTGAATTAGCAGTATACTCTGGTAATTCAAACGAAACCATTACATGAGATTGAGCAGCAAGATTGTATATTTCATCTGGTTGCGTTTGTTGAATAATCCTTATTAGGTTAGTAGAATCAGTCATGTCACCATAATGAAGGTAGAATTTGACATCATTTTCGTGCGTATCCTTATAAAGGTGGTCGATTCTGTCCGTGTTAAACAACGAACTTCTTCTTTTTAATCCATGCACGATATACCCTTTACTAAGGAGTAATTCAGATAGATACGCTCCATCTTGTCCCGTAACACCTGTAATTAAAGCAACTTTACTCATAATATTTTATATTGATGGGAATTATCTCGGTGTTTTAGTCCGCCACAATTCTATTTTTTATTTACAACCAGTTGTGATTGATATGTTTAATTATTATTTCAGAAAAATAGCATCTATTTTCCGACCGCAAAAATAGGCTAATATTGAATTGGTAGCAAATATTTTACGAAAGTTATATTCAATTTTTTGATGCTTGGAAAAACAGACAGAAGTAGGTTGTCAGTAGTAGTATAAGCTAGAGAATCATCCCGGAGATAAAAAAAATGAAAAATAGGAAAGGGAATAAATATTATAATTTAATAGTTGATTCGCAAATTTTGACGACTTCTCTTTTTCCTTTTATTTTTACGCTCTCTTTTTTTCGCCTTTCTTTTGACTTTTCGAAGTTGCTTGGACATTGATTTATCGTTCCTCACATCATTTTGCCATAGAATTACTGGTGTACCCATCTCTACATATTCAAATAGTCCAAGGATATCATTGTTTCTCATTCGCACACAGCCATGAGAAGCAGTATAACCTAGTCCCATTTCATCAGGTGTGCCATGGATGTATATGTATCTTTTGAAACTACTATTTTTACCAAGACTATTTTTTTCTTCTCCTCCTTCTAACCACATAATTCTTGTGGTAATAAGATCACTATTTACATACTTATCTTGGTCAGGTACAGCGATTTTTCCAGTTTTAGCTCTGCTTTTATAAATTGTGTTGATTGGGTCACCCTCTCCTATTTTAGAAGCAACAAAATGGAGTCCTAAAGGTGTTTTATTACTGTCTTTTGTACTGCCTGTACCGTATTTTGATGTGGAAATATCAAATTCCTTTATGATTTCATGGTTGTATAAGACATACATTTTTTGTCTATCCACAGAGATATAGATCAGTTTTCCCTCAGAGAATGAAGGATACTTCATGGATAGAACAATAGCTATCTCTAGCTTTGGAGTCATGCTTGTTGGCGGGTTCTTCCCATAAGCATGTGTTACACATAGTGTTACAAGTAGTAATATGATCAACTTCAATCCTTTCATCTTCAATTCAGATTTTTACTTACTGATATAACGTTTGTAATAATCATTTTGTTACCTTTTTATTGGTTGTTCTTAGGTGGGTACAAAGTTAGATATTTATTGTTAGCGGTGCAGAAATGAATTTGCTTATATTATAAACAGAAAAGTTAATCGTCTTAATTTTTTTTAAATCGTGAGAAAACAACGACTAAGGTTAGTGGAGTATTGAATAAATGTAGTTTTATTAACACATGTCTAGTTTCTATTGACTTCCTAATGGATTTGAGAATGTTGTTCCAAAAAAAAATGCCCAATAGATTCCTATTGGGCATTTTAGAATACTTGTATAAAACGGTTACATTTTAATAATTTTAAATTCTGTACGTCTGTTTAGTTGATGTTCTTCTTCTGTACAAGGAACTTTTTTGGAGCCTTCACATTCACATTTATTGACTAGTTTACTTTCTCCATATCCTTTACCGTTTATTCTATCTGGATTGGTTATTTGTTTGCGAACATATTCAGCAGATGATTTTGCTCTACGGTCTGAAAGTTTTTGGTTGTATGCTGCACTCGCCCTACAATCAGTATGTGACCCAAGCTCTATTTCCAATTTCGGATTTTCATTCATCACTTTCACTATCTTATCAAGTTCTAAGGCAGCATCTGGTCTGATTTTGTCTTTGTTTATGTCAAAGTATATAGGTTTGATATCAATTATCTTCCCGATATCTGATCCAATGTCAATTTTATCCATACTTATATCCAATTCTTCATGAATGTTTATTTGACCTGGTTTTGTTAGAAGTTTGTTGAATGTTTCAACTTTCGTAAGATATCCTTCTTTCTCAAATTTGAGATTGTAACTAATACGATCATTAATCTTCCTTCCTTCCAAGCCTCTTCTGAAGTCTGCATTGGCATCCGTCATAATTACTTCACTTTTATCGACAAGGTTATCGGTTAATGTAATTTTGACTCCTTGGATAGGTTTGCCATTTCCCTTTTCGGTAATTTGACAATATAAAGAGAATCCGGGATCTTTTTCTAATGTAATATCTGCGGTTATTACTGCATCATCACCTAAAGTGTTCGCTAGGTTTGATCCATCAAAATAGTCTTCTTTTGATCCGTTTAGTTTGTATTTCTTGTCTGTATCGACAGAGAAAGAGTATTCTCCTCCAGAGCCCGTGACGATAGTTTCAATTATGTTGTTATTCTCATCCGTTAATATCACTTGTACGCCAGGCATTGGATTTCCATCCTTGTCTCTTGCAATTCCTTCAATGGACTTTCCAAAAGTTAAAGGCTTTAATAAATCAAAACTATAGACGTCATCATCCCCTTTGCCGCCTATTCTGTTTGATGAGAAAAAACCTTTTGTCATTTCATCATTAAGTACTAATGCAAAATCATCGGTTGGACCATTCATTGGTTCTTCAAGCCGTTTTATCTTTCCGAAATTACCATCATCTTTAATTTCACATACAAAAATATCTAGTCCACCAGTGGATTCATGATTTGTAGAAGAGAAGAATAACATCCCATTGGCATGTACGAAGGGAAACATTTCTTTGCCTGGCGTATTTATTTTTTCTCCAAGACTAATAGGTTTGCCCCATGATCCATCATTGTTCCTAAATACTTTGTATAGATCTGTACCACCTCTACCACCAGGCATGTCTGAAGCAAAATACATTGTTTTTCCATCAGCAGTGATAGAGGGCTGTCCCACGGAATACTCTTTGCTATTAAAGTGCACTCCTTTTGGTGTACTCCAAAGTTCACCATTGAATGATGAATAGAATAACTGAAGTTTAACGATGTCATCTGAACTTTTTTCCTGATAGTTGTTTCTAGTAAATACCATCAACTTTCCATCTTTACTAAATGTTGCTGGACCATCATGAAACTTTTTATTGATGTCTTTACGAAATTGCCTTCTATTGCTCAGCTGATTATCCGATTCAATATCGGCAAGGTACATGTCCAAAAATGGAAGGTGATTACCATCCCAAGTTCTTCTAATACCTTTCACGCCTTCACGAGTAGATACATATACTATTTTGCCTTTGTAGTAGGCTGTTCCAAAATCGGCTTGATCAGTATTTATATTGATGTTTTTCACAACAAATTGATCCGCCTGACTGGATACACTCCCAACTAAAATAACTGAAAGTAGAATTAATATTGATTTTAATTTATTCATTTTCTTAATTTTTTTATTATTGGTATTTAGAAGTATCTAGGGGACAATATGTTTTGTGTGTCTTTATATATAAAGTCATATCTCAGCATTAACTCATGACTTCCTCCATTATATTCAAACGTTTTGTTTAGGAATGAAAAGTCAAAAGAATAGCCCGCAGACAATTGGTCATTGATGTTTAAACCCGCCAATAATCCAGCAGCATCTCCTGTTCTGTACATCCCGCCAAGCCAGTACTTTTCATTAAATAGAAATCTAGCAGTGACATCACCTTCGATCGGAGCGCCATTAGTTACTTTCAAAAAACCTGTTGGTAGAAGTTTTATACTTTCATTTAAAGGAAAAGCCATTCCTGCACTTAGAAAGTAGTGTTTCTGTTGTGAAAATTGCGAAATTGAAGTGTCTGCGACTGTCCCATCAAAATTGTTTTCTAATAGGTTTGGTGCAGATAATCCCACATAATAATTTTCACCATCCAAGTATAAGCCTACTCCGAAATTAGGCATGATTTTAGTTTTTATATCTTGTTGAAAAACATTATCATTTCCCTGATCTGTTTGTAATCCCATAAGGTCACCTGACAACATATTCATACCAAGTTTCAGTCCAATACCTAATTTGGTTGTTTCTGAAACTTTCATACGGTATGTCACATCACCATAAACCGAAGTAGTATTGATAGGACCTATCTTATCGTTTATGATGGATAGCCCCAATCCCATTTGGTCATTAAATACAGGACTATGTAATGTGATAGTTTGTGTTGTTGGCGCTCCAGGAAAAGAAATCCATTGTGAACGATGTAATCCTGTTACAGTCAATGCATCTCGACTACCTGCGTACGCAGGATTGACAGATAATGTATTGAACATATAGTGTGTGTACATGGCGTCTTGCTGAGCTTCTGCTCCCAATATACCTAGTGTCATTAGCATTATGATTAGTATCTTTTTCATATCCATTTGATTTTAAAAATTCTTTCGGTTAATTATCTTTTTAAGTATATGTATCCTTTGATTGGTTCTTTCTCGGTTACGGGAAGTGTGTTGCCATCACCCAAGTCAAGAACGTAGAAATAGGTTCCATCTGGTAGTTCTTTGTCGCCAAGGATAATTCCAAATTCGCTATCACCATTCCAATTATTATTATATGGTTTGGCTTCATAAACTTTGTTTCCCCATCGATTGAATATCACCAATGTATTGTTTGGATACGCTTGTAGTCCATCAATCACAAAGAAGTCATTCAGATTGTCACCATTTGGTGAGAATGCCTCAGGAATACTCAATCCGCACGGGTCAGGGTCAAGATAATCTATCAATAAGTCACCATCACAATCTGCTAGTCCATCAAGTTCTTCAGTAAGTCCATCTAGTATACCATCACCATCAGAGTCTGGATCAAGATAGTTCGGTGTTCCATCGCTATCCGTATCTACTACATCAATAGTGTTGTCATCCCATCCATTGTTGTCAGTATCGGTAAATAATATGTCGTCAATCATTCCATCACCATCTTGATCTAACTCACCATCGCCATTTTCAAAAATATCTGTAAGACCGTCACCATCTGAGTCTATATCTATATAATCAGGTGTGCCATCACTGTCCGAATCTACTGGATCAGCAATACCATTATCACTGTCCCAACCATCGTTGTTTGGATCATTTACTAAGGTATTGTCATCATTGATTTCAACCATGCCGTCATTATTTGGATCTGTATTTCCTGATTCAATAATATCGGATATTCCATCATTATCCGAATCAAGATCCTGATAGTCATCATGACCATCACCATCTGTATCCATAGGATCAAGCTGTTCATTGTCAGCCCATCCATCGTTGTCAGTGTCGTTGATTAGCGTACCATCACTATTCAATTCATCCACTAAACCGTCTCCATTGGCATCTACGCCGCCACCTTCGATAATGTCAGGAATGCCGTCATTGTCAGAGTCTAGGTCAAACCAATCAGGAATACCGTCACCATCGGTGTCTCCACCACCTTCTTCTATATCGGATATACCATCATTGTCATCATCAAGATCATTAAGATCCATCAATCCGTCGCCATCATTATCAGGGCAGAAAGTAACATCTGGAATACACTGATCAAAGTCATCAGGATCACCCTCTCCAACAGTAACTCCATCTTCATCACAATCGTTTGAATCTTGTTCCATCCATCCTGCAATGTTTGGATCCGAACAAGGATCCAGGGCTTCCGTCAAGTCATTTTCAGCACCGTCAAGGATACCATCACCATCTGTGTCAGGGTTGGAAGGATCAGTTCCTGCAGCATCTTCATCCCCATTGGTAGCGCCATCATTATCACAATCGCCATCCGCAATCGCCAATACATTTGGTATACAAGGGTCAAGAGCAGCATCCGCATCTTCTTCATCTTCATTAAGTACACCATCTCCATCACAATCACCTGTACCTATAGCTAAAGGATCTGGATTACAAGCATCTAAATCATCAGGATCGCCATCACCAACAGTAAGACCATCGCCATCACAGTCATTGGTATCTTGTTCCATCCATCCTGCAATGTTTGGATCCGAACAAGGGTCTAGGGCTTCCGTCAAGTCATTTTCAGCACCATCAAGTATGCCGTCACCATCTGTGTCAGGGTTAGTAGGGTCAGTTCCTGCAGCATCTTCATCCCCATTGGTAGCACCATCATTGTCACAATCTCCCAAAGGATTAGCTAGTACATTTGGTAAACAATCATTGTTGTCATCTGGATCGCCTTCGCCTACAGTCACACCATCGCCATCACAGTCATTGGTATCTTGTTCCATCCATCCTGCAATGTTTGGATCGGAACAAGGGTCTAATGCTTCCGTCAAGTCATTTTCAGCACCGTCAAGGATACCATCACCATCCGTATCAGGATTTGATGGGTCAGTTCCTGCCGCCGTTTCGTCTCCGTTGGTAACACCATCGTTATCACAGTCCAAAGCTGGGTCTGCTATGTCGCAATCTAAAACAGTAATGGTAACTACTGCAGTTCCGCAGAATACCGGCGTGCCATCGTCACATACTGAATAAATATAAGAGTCTGTTCCAATAAATCCATCATTCGGAGTGTAGGTAATTGTTCCATCAGGATTTATTACGACTGTACCATTGGTAGGGTCTGTGTCGATGGTCATGGATGCGATGTCTATCTCGCCGTCTGTATCGAAGTCATTATCTAGTACACTTGTCGTTACTGGGTTTCCTTGAGCCGTTGTGTCATTATCATCTACTACCGTTGGTGCATCATTGATGTTGTCAATAATGATGTTTACCGTCGCTGTATTACAAAGGAAAGGGAGTGGATTTCCATCATCACATACTGTATAAGTG
>JAJRRH010000185.1 GCA_024279715.1 Bacteroidota bacterium | reverse complement strand
CAGACCCACGTGCAGATACTTATTTCTCCACACGGTGATGAAGTATTTTATCAAATCAATGGCTCAAATTTTACAAGTGATGAGATTATCCACTTTAAAGGAATGTCGCTCGATGGATTTATTGGTTTATCACCCATTCAGTATGCAAGTGCAACAATAAATAATGCAATAGATGCCGGCAGGTACATGTCAAAAGTGTACGAAAAAGGAATACTAAATACTGGGTTTTTCACTACTCCAGAAAAGTTAACTGACAGAGTATACAACCGATTGCAGCAGGATATTAAGGCCAAGTCTGGTATTGAAAGGGCTTCAGAAGCTCAATTACTCGAGGCAGGAATTAAGTTTGAAAGGGCAACTCTAAGCGCAATAGACGCCGCAATACTCGAGCAGATGGACTTTTCTGTGGAGGAAATTGCTAGAATATACAGACTGCCCAAGCACCTGCTATACTTAGACTCTAAAGGAGGGTCAACTCGCTCATTCTCAACTCAAGCCAGGGAGTTTCTTACTTATTCGCTTATGCCTTTGATGTCCAACATTGACGAAGAGCTGGAGAAGAAATTATTTACTCACTCGCAGGAATTCCAAAACACGAATCAAATCAGGTTCGATACGAAGGTACTGCTCCGGTCAGACCCCACAGAAAGAGCGGCATATTATAAAGACCTTTTTAATATAGGATCACTTACACCAAACGAGATTAGAGCCGATGAAGGTTACGAACCAGTCGATGGAGGAGACCAATCCTTCGTGCAATTGAATTTAGTGCCAATAGATCAGATCGACAAAATCATAGCAGAAAAAATTAATAAACAAATAGACTCGACAAATGGATGAGAAAGAAATTATATACGATGCTTCCAAAGTAGAACTCAGGATGATGGGCGAGGAGGGCAAGCAGGAACAAAAGATAATAGGACGGGCACTCACTTACGAAGTGGAATCAATGCCTATTCAAGGAAAATACACAGAAGTCATTAAACGTGGCGCACTGGATAAGGCGGATATGACTCAGGCAGTTGCAAGAGCTATTCATTCCAATGCCGCATTACTAGGGACAGTCAGGTCTGGTACACTTCAACTTAGGGCGCATGCCGATGGTATGGACTATGAGGTTTCAGTACCTAATACTACGGCCGGAAAAGACGCAGCAGTGTACGTTGAAAGAGGTGATTACAGCGGTTCAAGTTTCGCTTACATACCTGATTTAAATACGATAAAATGGGTGACTCGCTCAGGGGCGCTTCCTATGAGAGAGGTGCATAACATCATTGGTGTGTACGATGTATCGCCAGTAATCAACCCGGCATACCCTCAGACTTCTACTGCTCTTAGAGAATTAGAGACAATGGAAAATGAAAATTTATTACAAGAGAAATTAAAGGCAGAAAGTGCTTCGCTAACTGCTATTCATCAACATAAAAATTATCAACTATGAAAAAGCAATTACAAGAGGCAAAAGATTTAGCCTTTAAAAATGCAACTGCCATTGTAGAACTGGCGAAAACTGAGAATCGGTCTATGACTGAGGACGAAATGGCTGAAGTACGGGCGTTTCACACTGAAATTGACAGCACTACTGCTCAATTAGAAGTGATCGCAAAACAAGAGCAATTTAGAGCAGCAAGCTCACTTCCTGTAACGCATGCCATGCAAACGCAGAGTAAAGAGGAAGTGGACATACGCCAAGAGTATTCTTTCAAAAAAGCAATTTTAGCTACTATGCCAAATGGTATGGGGTTGTCTGGGGTTGAAAAAGAAATGCATGAAGAGGCGCTTATAGAAGCACGCTCGGCAGGTATTGAAATGTCAGCAGGTGGAATTCATATTCCTGAAATAATGCTGAGAGCCAATGCTGTAGCACCCGACACAGCAGGTGGACATACAGTAAATACTACCATTGTAGCCGTAGATGCTATGTATAGAAATTATACAGCTCTTGAAAGAAATGGAACAACTTTCTTACGAAATTTACAGGGTAATATCAAATTTTCTCGTCAAGATGCACTGGCATATTCCACTTGGAAACCAGAAGTGGCTGATAGCGACGAAGCTGCAATCACTTTTGATGGAACAGTAATGACCCCAAAAAGACTCGCTGTGCATAACTACATTTCGATGCAGCTATTAGCGCAAAGTTCGATTGATATTGAATCATTTATAAGAATGGATCTTATTCGCTCTACTATGGAAGAGGTAGAAAGAGTAGCTCTAAACGGCTCAGGCACAGGGGATATTCCGCTTGGTTTACTTAATGCAGCAGGAATACCAACCATTTCAATGGGCGATCCTGATGGTGGCGCAGTAACTTATGACAAGTTGGTTGACATGGAATCAGAAGTGGCGAATAACAACGCACAGGGGAATATGAATTTCTTAGTTAATTCTCGAACTAGAGGCGGGCTGAGAAAAGATAGAATTGACCCGGGAAGTGGAAAAATAACTTGGGCTGGATCCAATTTGGATTCGACATTAATTGGTTACGATGCTTATGTCTCCAACAATGTTCCGAGTGATTTAACCAAAGGTGGTGGAACTAATTTAAGTGCCGCTGTGTTTGGAAATTTCAATGATCTGATTATAGGTCAATGGGGTGGCTTATCCCTCATAACTGACCCTTATAGTAAGGCAGTTGCAGGTCAAATTAACTTAGTGCTTAACAGTTTCTGGGATGTGCATGTTAAAAGAACAGCGTCATTCTCTAAGGCTATTGATATTATTACAGGATAATGGTAAAGATACTTGTTTACACTAATGCCCCCGGTTGTGGCTTCGGCTACGGCTCGGGTGAGCATTTAGTTTCAAGAGAGATTGCGGATAAAATGGTTAAAGCCCGGTGTGCCGAATTATTGGAAACGCCAGTTGAAACTACTTCTATTCCAGAACTCCCTGAAGAGACGGCTGAAATACCAACTCCTACTCCACCAAGACCTAAAAGAAAGCGAAAAAGATAATGATGAAAACACTATCAACCGTCACGAAAGATTATTCAGCTCTGATAACACTAGATGAGGCTAAGAATTGGCTCAATGTAGTTGGTACTCAGGATGATCAGTTAGTATCTGCTCTTATAAAAGGAGCCTGTACGTACGCTGAGAGTTATCTAAATAGAACGGTTGGGCAAAATAGTTACATCATGTCAATGGATGATTTTGAAGACAGAATTTATTTGATGCGGCCACCAGTTGCAACTGTTTCAAGAATTGAATATTTGGATTCTAAAGGAGTGAGTCAAGACTATGACCTAGCAAAGACAGGCCTTGATATGGATATGGGCGTATTATACCCAACATTTGAGCAGGACTGGCCGGATACAGCTAACACGCCATTTGCTGTGAAGATTCACTATTCATGCGATGGGTTATTTCAGCTTAATGACGGTGATGATATACTGGATGCAATTAAAATGACCCTTGGATTCCATTACGACTACCGGGATGATATTAACCAGAGATGGAGAAAAGCTTCTGATAATATTCTCGCACCACACAGACTTGCCTCGATATGAAATACACAATCACATCGGGAGAGCTAGATAGGTTAATCACCATACAAGAAAATGTAGGTGGTAAGGACGAGTTTGGTGGAACTATTTCGGACTGGCAGGATCTTCATATTGCCATCCCATGTGGAATAAACTTCATCAAAGGTCATGAGGCATGGGAGACTGACCAAACAGTAGCTCAGCTAACTACTGACTTTAAGATCAGGTACATACAAGGCATTACTCCTCGGATGAGAATATTATTTGAAGGTGAAGTGTACGATATCAAAAGGGTGATTGAGATAACTCGAAGGAAGGGATATGTCATTCAGGCTAAATGGAAGGATAGTAAATAATGAGAGAATTTGCGAACAGGACAGCCCCCGGAAAGGATTTTTTGACCATAACAGGGTTAAAAGAGGCTGAACGGCTTTTTGCATACATGGCTTCCAGTAAGAAAAATGTACTGGTTAAGAAGAGTTACGGCTTTGCTACTAAAAAATACAGAGCAGCATTAAGGCGGGCTACCCCAAAAGGTACTGAGTCAAAAGGAACTAATAAATCTGGTAAGCCGGTAAAAAGGTTGAAGCAGACAATTGGATTTGAAAGATCCAGGAAATACGCCAATTCAGGAAGATTAGTCGAGCCAGTTTGGGCAGGTCATTTAAATAAAAAAGGAGCCTTTCACAATCATTTGGTAGTGCTTGGAAGAAAGGCAACTCAAGCTAAAAAATCCAGCATAATGAAATTTAAAGTTGGAGACAATACTGTTTTTGCTCGAAAGGTAAAAGCAACAAAACCCCATCCTTATGTGGGTGAGACAGCCGAGAAATATAAAGATGTGATTGGAAAAGATTTTGGAGATGCTTTTGTAAGGGCGCTCGACCATGAAGCAAAACGAATATTAAAAAAATATTATGTCGCTTAGCACAATACGAACACTACTTATTAGTGACTCTGCTATCAATTTGGTAGTAGGTGACAAGATAGCTGTGGGCGTTATCCAGCAAGAGACAGAAGCTCCTTTCATACTCATAGAGGAAGGGGAAAGAACACCAAATAATTGTAAGGATGGAACTTCTCAATTAGATGATTATACTGTGCTTGTAACAGTTGTCGCACCTACTTATGCTGTGGTAGATCAGCTCCTAAAAGACACGAGAAGAATACTGGATAATTACAGAGACAGTGATTTTATGAAGCTCTCCTTTTCTGGGCAAAAAGACCACTATGATGGGACGCAGGAATATCACCTGAAAACTCATTCCTATAAATCATTATTAAAAGTAGAGAACGCATGATAGTTAGACTAGTAGTAGATCATAGGGTGAATGGGAATAATTACCCAAAAGGGCAGACAGTTGTTGTTACCAAAGAAGTTGGATTGAAGCTATGTGAGGAGGAAATAGCAGTGACTGAAAATGATGTCCCTTGCTATAAAAAGAAGAAAACAACTCCAAAAAAACGGAAGAAAGCCGCAAACATGGACGTGAAAATAAATAACGAATTATAAACTTAAAATTTAGAAAATATGGCAGCAACATTAGGAACAGTTCCCGGCAATTTTGTGGGGATTTTTATAGAAGGCGCTCTGATAGCATGTTCTACTTCAGCGACGCTTGACCTTGGAACAAATATGATTTCCAGCTCGTGTAAAGACTCCGGAAATTCGGAGCAATCAACTCCGGGGCAGAAAAATTGGTCAATGTCACTCGACGGTAATTTGGCATTTGATGCTAGTTACGGATGGGCGGACCTATTCGAGGCTTGGGAAAATCAGACGAAGGTTGTAGCGATGTGGACAACCAACGTTACAACTCCGGGCACGCCTGAAACAGGTGACCCTTTTTACAGTGGAGATGCCTATATAGAATCACTAAGTGCAAGCGCACCAGTTAATGATGTGACCACTTACTCTGTTTCGTTTAAAGGTACAGGACTATTGACCTCGGGAACCAACGCATAAGATATGGCAATGTTACTCTTCAAAGGTGAAAATCGGACAGTCCGAGTCACTCACAACGTGATTTCTGAGTTTATAAGGCTAAATAATTCTTCATATAAAGAGGTAATGGATTTGGCGCAAATCGACCCAGTAGGTTGGATGCGTGATATTTTGTATTGTTCTTTGAAAATTTATCAACCTGAAGTATTAGGCGAAATGACCCTTTATGATGTTGGGGATGAGCTTGAAAATTTAAGTTCAAAGCAGATGCAGGATTTCCTTAAAGAATTATTCGAGGATTTTGTAAAAGCCAGTGGTTTGAAAAAAAAAGTTACGCCCGTGAAGAAGGAGTGACATTGCTAGAATTAGAGAGGAGAAGTATCACTCGATTTGGTCTTTCTCCCTCTGATTTTTGGGAATCAACTCCTAAAGAGCTGGACATGAAAATGGAACAGTTTGTTTATATCCAACAGCTGGAGATGAACCATACCAGGCATATCATGGCGGCAGTTGCAAACACGGTGGTCAACACAAAGAAACGACCAAAAGGCTTTGCACCAAAGGATATAATGGAGCTAGACATGCTAGATGGGAAGAGCGAGGATCAACTTATAGACGGACAAAAGCAGGCAGATGATGCATTAAAATATTTTAAACAGTTAAAAATACCCTAGTAAAATGGCTATTAAATCTCTTCTTACGCTATTGGTTGGAGCTGATACCTCAGGGATGAACACCAATCTCAAAAAGGGTGAGAAACAACTTGGCCGTTTTGGAAAAACAGCACAGGGGCTAGGTGGTATTATTGGGAAATTAGGCGGCGCATTTGCACTCCTCGCAATTGGTAGGGATGTTGTTCAGAGAATTGTTGCCTTTGATGATGCAATGGTGGGGCTATCTGCCATCCTCAGAACTTCTAGGGCAGATATAAAAAATCTAGAGGAGCAAGCCATCAAACTTGGTGGAGCTACTTTATTTACAGCAAATCAAATTGGATTATTACAGACAGAGCTTGCACGTTATGGCTTTGATGTCAGCGAGATAGAGGATTCTACAGAAGCAATACTTGACTTTGCAGCAGCAGCAAAAATAGAGGCAACAGACGCTTCAAGATTAGCCGCTGGAACACTTAGAGCATTTGGAATGGATGCCTCTGAGATGACTCATGTCGTTGATGTTCTAACGAATGGGCTTACAAAATCAGCTTTAGACTTTGACTCGTTATCTCAAGCGATGATCTATGCTGCCCCGATTG
>JAJRRH010000184.1 GCA_024279715.1 Bacteroidota bacterium | reverse complement strand
GACGAATTGTATCTGAATAATTACGGCTACACGCCGGCTTGTTTATTTTCAAGTAAGATGAGATACAATAAGATGCGGCATTAGAGATTATTACAGGTTTGGCGTTAATAGTTTTGCAATAGCTAGCGAATTCTAATGCCACCAAAGCTAGAATTAATTTCCACTCTTCCCTTGCCATCTCCGATAGTGCCATTGTAGGAATTTTCATTGAATCCTGTTTTGTCATGATTGAGTTTTGATTTGAGGTTTGAATTAAAGGATGCAAAGGAAATATCTACGTTTATTTCATAGCCTGCGGCATCATCAAAGTCTAAGACGACATCTCCAAATTGATTGTCGATGACTATCTCTTCAAATTCTTTATAAATCCTGTCAATTTTTACGCTTCCGTATTGTGTATCGAGCAATAAGTTTGAGACAATAGCGCCCACCTCTAAGTCACTAAATTGAAAGTCGGCCGTCATATTTACTGCTCTGCCTATTTCCACATCATCATATTGTGAGTCAATTTCAAGATCATCTACTCTGTCAATAAATACATCTGAAAAACTTGATGTAATATTAAGATCATTCACTTCTCCAATATCGAAATCCGAATATTGTAGTTTAATATCACACTTGTTTCCAGTAACATTCTTCATCTCTAAATCTCCGAATTGAAAATCCATGTCCAATGCGCCATCCCAATTGGGAATAATACAGTCGCCAAATTGACAATCAAAATTGAACGCCATTGTTGCTGGTGCTTTAACTTCAATTCTGACATCATATTTTTCCTTGTCGTTCGATTGATTGTTCCCTTTAAAGCTAACGTTAATATTCACACCTCTTTTTGATTCGCCTACTGATATTGTTATCCTGTCCATCATTTTTTGGGCCCGAGACTCGCTATTGGCTTCCGTTTTTGCATATACATGTACGCTCACTTTATTTTTGTCCCATGATGTGATAAAAACATCAGTAAATACGGATTCGACATCAAGCAATGCCGTGGCATCGACAGAAAAGGAATAGTCTTTTTCAAAAGTCACCTCTTGCGCAAAAAAATGCATAACGAACATTTGTAAGACTGCTAGCGTTAATAATTTGTTTGATAATTTCATATTCTTGGTTTTAGGGTATTAAATCGTGTGTTTGTTTTCTTTGGTTTTTTTCACTGGCTCTTCCTCTGTGACATTGAATTCAAGCCTGGTGATTAATAGATCCAATAATTTCAGACGTGTTCGATAGTTTTGAGCCATTGCTTTTACGATGAGTTTATTAGGCCCATGTTTTTCTAATTTATTTTTCAACTCTTGATATTCCTCTTCGAGAACCTCTAGTTCTTGCATGCTTTCATATACGATAGTGGTATCGCCAACATCAATATTTTTCAGTTCCATCACTTTATTATTTACTTTCTTGGCAAAGTATATTTCTAAATCATCGGTGACTGCTCTTTCTTCTATGTTTTCTTGAGCAACTACATCAATCGGCATGTCTTGATTGCTATCTTTCATTAGAAAGTATCCCACCCCTACAAGTAATGCAATGGAAGCTGCCCACTTGAGTGTGGTCATCCATGATAGTGTCTTGTTTGAATTATCTAATCTGTCGATGAATCTATCAAGATGTCCCTCTTGCGGATCATGCGTATCGGCGTCGTTAAATTTATCAAAACTATTTTTTAAATCATCTTTCATTTTTTTAGTTTTTCTCTTTCCACTGCAAATATTTTTCTTTCAATTTCTTTTTACCCCTCATGTATTGAGACCTAGAAGTACCTACACTTATGTTGAGTATATCTGCAATTTCATCATGTTGGAATCCTTCTATGAGATACAAAGTGAGAATTACTCGGTAACCTTCAGGCAGTTCGGCCATTAGCTCGATTACTTTGTCACACTCCCATTTTGGTTCGTCTTCCTCCTCCTCTTCTATTGCTCCGTGCCACTCCTGCGCTTCCACGAGTTGCATTTTGTTTTTTTTAATTTCATTGAGACATTGATTGATAGCAATTCTTTTTACCCAAGTTAATAGCATCGATCTGCCTTCAAATTTTTCTAATCCATTGTACACTCTGATGAAGGTCTCCTGCATCATATCTTCTGCTGTTTCCTTATTTTTCAATATGCGCATACAGGTATTGTACACTGGTCGGCTCAATTGACGGTACAATTCAATTTGAGCCAAGCGACTACCTTCTTTGCATTTAATTAATAATTGGATGTTTGCCTGATCGTTCAAGTCGTGTTGGTTACGTGGTGTGCTTCTTTAGACAGTGCGATAATTAAAACGTTGCATCTACGTTAGATTATTTTTTTATTTTACGAACTCTCTTGAGTTTTAGAGAATTCATTCCGTCACTTTCGAGTCCCTGTACATCCTTGTTGACAAACCGCACGACTTGGTCATAGAGCAGCGGAATCAATGGTACGTCTTCAATAATCAACGAATCCATACTGCGATATAGTTTGTTTCGTAGTACGGCATCTTTTTCTACAATACTCTTTTCGTAGAGTTTGTCGAAGAGTTCGTTATTATAGTGGGTGTAATTGGCGCCTTTGGGGCTATAGTTTTTTGAGTAAAAGAGGGCGAGAAAATTTTCAGCATCGGGATAGTCAGCTATCCATGATTTTCTGAAGAATAAGATTTGAGATGACGATACTCCTTGGCGATGGTTACTTGTGGGGAGTACATCTATGGCAAGCTCGATCCCTACTTCTTGAAATTCGTGCTGAATAAACTGACAGAGCTCTACATAGGCACTTGTTGTGGATAATCTGAGGCCTTTAATCCCATTCTCATAACCAGCTTTTTTAAGCAACTGACGTGCCTTTTCTGGATCATAATTATAAGATGTCATGGTAGAGTCAAAAGACGATAAGCCCTCGGGTACAAAACCACTGTATGCGGGGGTACATGTGTTATTACGGATATATCTGACCATTGATTTTTTGTTAATGGCATAGCTCATGGCTTGGCGTACTAGTTTGTTAGCCACAGGAGATTCTGTACTTAGCGCAAGAGAATCATCCACTAAGAATCCCAAGTAATCCGTTTTTAGATAAGGTTGTTTTAACAAGTAAAAACGATCCGAATATGCCTCGGAAAGCGT
>JAJRRH010000183.1 GCA_024279715.1 Bacteroidota bacterium | reverse complement strand
AGGAGCTCGTTCAATCTATCCTTTACGGCATTTCGTTCAGAACTGTCCTCTCCGATGGTCAACCGAAGGGCAGCTCTAGCAATAGTGACTCCATGCTTTACCATGGCTGTCATTTCTGTTTTCAAATCATTCAGCAAGGCATTTATAGCTTCTCCATTGGGAGAGACCTCTGCAAGAGTTTTCACCAGAGGAATAATGGAATCTGTGTCCGCATTTAGCTCCTCTTGATAGGCTTTCCAAGCTTCTTTTTTTGCTTGAATCACTTCTTTTTTTGCTTGATTTTGAATCTCTTCTAGTTCATTTTTTGTAGCAATATTTTTTCCTTCGTATTTAAAAGAAAGAATCCATTCTTTAAATTTCTCAATACAATTAAATTCTTGTTCAAATTGCATCCTCTCTTCAGACTTATATCGCTCATGCGACCCCGACGTAGAATGCCCTTGCGGCTGGGTGACTTCCGTGACGTGTACAAGCACAGGAACATGCTCCTCTCTAGCGATTTTAACTGCCTTTGCGTATGTTTTAATCAATGCCGGATAATCCCACCCTTTGACCACAAATATCTCTATGCCATCGCCACCATTCTCTCTTTGAAAACCTGCCAGGGCTTTGGAAATACTATCTTTTGCTGTCTGATGTTTTCGGGCCACTGATATTCCATACCCATCATCCCAAACGCTCATCACCATAGGGACTTTCAACACAGTGGCTGCATTCATAGTTTCCCAAAAGTGACCCTCACTAGTGCTGGCATCACCGATAGTACCAAATGCTACTTCGTTACCTTTATTTGAAAATTCGGTATATCCATGAAGTTCTTTGTTCTCACGGAATATTTTTGATGCCAATGCTAGACCAAGAAGTCTGGGCATTTGTCCTGCCGTAGGCGAAATATCGGCGGATGAGTTTTTAGATTCTGACAGTTTGAGCCATTTACCATTCTCATCAATTGTGGGGGTCATAAAGTGCCCGCCCATTTGTCTTCCCCCGGAGGATTTCTCAAATTTCATATTCGGATGGGCATATAAGGCGGCATATAATTGCTGTACATTAAGTCTACCAATAGCCATCATCAATGTCTGATCTCTATAATATCCACTTCTCCAATCGCCTTCCTTAAATTGTTTGGCGAGGGCTATTTGAGCAAGTTCTTTTCCTGAACCAAAGATACCGAATTTTGCTTTCCCCGTAAGTACTTCTCGACGACCCAACAACGATGCTTCACGGCTGACACAAGCAAGCTTGTAGTCCGCCAAAATTTCATCTATGTACTTTTTTACTTCGTCTTTTTTTGTGATAGTTTTTGTTGCCATAGCGCGTTAGAATAATGGCTGCAAAGTTAGGTATTTTTGATGATTTTAGGATGTTATAATCAAGATATTATCCGGTCTTTCCCAACAATGTTTCACCCCACTATTTTTCTTTAACCCGCTTTATTCATACAAAAACGAAGTTTATTGTATGAATACTTCGACAAGCTCAGCAGAACTGCGAGATGGGTTGTGTGAAGCAAAGCGGGTAACCCCGATTTAGAAACACCCAATTTTGGGTGTTTGAAAAACTCCAAACTTGCGGTGTTACTTAATCGCTGAAAAATTGATGAATTTTTCGGGTTAAAAAACTCATGTGTACAGGCTGACGATCAACTTTCGAGCGCTAGGCGCATTGCGAAATTCACATAAATAAATTCCTTGCCATGTTCCTAGCGATAGTTTTCCGTTTTCAATCGGGAGGCTGATAGAAAAACCAATCATGGCACCTTTGATATGGGCAGGCATATCATCACTTCCCTCCGCCGTATGCTTGTACCATGGCTCGTCTTCTTTGACGATTCTATTGAAACTCTCTTCCAAATCTTCTCTCACAGTGGGGTCGTAATTTTCATTAATCATTATCGAAGCGGATGTGTGTTGGATAAAAATATTCATTAAGCCTGTCTTGGGTAATGTCCCTACTCCAGAGAGCACTTCGTCTGTAATGATATGATATCCTCTGCCACGAGGGTTGAGAGTGATAGGATGGTGACTAATCATTGTACTGTTGAGTTTTGGCGCAAATCTACTAAAAAAGTGGTTGGGCGAATTGGGCTGTTGTGTGATATGTATCTTTGTTTTGTGAAGAGGGTGTGTTTATGAGAATGTTAGACACAACGCAACCCCGAATCCAAAATAGATGTAATGTAATAAATAAGCATTATTAACTAGTTTCAAATAAAATAATCTGAAATTTATTTTGTTTATATTATAAACTACTTTATATTTGCAGTCAAATTAATAATTACTTTTATGCAAACAGATAAACTATCACCCGAAAAAAGTCTTGAATTAATCACTCAAGTCATTGCTCAAGCAAAAAATAAATTTGAAGAAAACGGATTCATTTATATGTTTTGGGGAGTGTTAATTGCCATAACTTCTATTAGTCAATTTGTGCTACTCAAAAATGAGTATTACGATATTAGTTGGTATCCTTATTTATTAATGCCCATTGGCTCCATTTATTCTGCAATCTACTTTTCAAAAAAGGAAAGAAATAACAAGCAGAATTTTATCAGTAAAACAGTATCTGCATTGTGGATTGTTTTGTCAATTAATATGCTGATTTTAGGATTTTTATTTGCAAACAATCTCAAAGAGAACTTAATACCCGTTATTTTAGTTTTACTATCTATTGGAATAATGGTTTCGGGAATTACTATAAAAAGCAAGCTACTACTCTACTCTGGTTTTTTTATTGGTCTTTCAGCATTTTTAGGATTCTATCTAGAATGGATTTACCAACCTTTATTAATGGGAATTGTTTCAATAATTGCTATTTTAAT
Organism: Bacteroidota bacterium; assembly: GCA_024279715.1. Taxonomy (GTDB): domain Bacteria; phylum Bacteroidota; class Bacteroidia; order Flavobacteriales_D; family JABDKJ01; genus JAJRRH01. The sequence goes on along the minus strand of JAJRRH010000183.1, from coordinate 6,034 downwards.
TCCTGGAATAGTATTAATGGTAAAACAAAAGAGAAAATAGAATGTTCAAGAATCTCAATCCATTATTACATTCTCAACTTCGATTATCTATTATTTCTTATTTAATAAGCAATGGGAAATCGGATTTTAATGAATTAAAAGACATTACAAAAGCCACATCCGGAAATATTAGTATCCAACTAAAAAAATTAGAGAAAGAAAATTACATAATTATAACCAAGGGGTTTTTAAACAATTATCAGCATACTTCCATTGAAATTACAAATACAGGAATTGACGCTTTTGAAGAGTATGTAGAAGCAATTAAACAATATATACAATAGCTTTTTTAACAAAAAAAATGAAAGTAATTCATTGAATGATACATCTAATTCCAAAAAATATTTTGTTTATTTTCAAATTATAACAATGTACTTTGGATTTGTATGGCAGTTGAATTATTAAAAAAAGCAGACAGAAAACAAAGCCCCGTGTCGAACAAAATGCAAACATGATTGCGCTTTTTGTCCTAAATTCAAGATTGTATCTTTGCACAAAGTTTAATAATACACTGAAAGTGAAGTGCCTTGAAATCTGCAACTACACTTACACAAGTCGTTGTACCTGCCTTTATTCTCCCCTACGACGCTTGCTTTCATTCTTCCTCCCTCGACCGATAAATCGACAACCTATCCATTAGCTGCTTTGCATTTTCAAGCCTCTTCATTTCATCGGCAGAGACTAATTCCTGAATGCCTTGACTATTTTTTAAAAGTATTACAGGGAGCTTAAATTCCATGAGGTACTGAGGACGATCATTTTTATGATAATAAGTGATGGGAACGGAAAAAGATTGGATAAATTCTCGCCATTCCGTCTTCACACCTGCTAGTCCATGAGTGACAGCACACAAGTCGCAGGAATAGGTCTTGGGAGAGAATAGTTTATGCGCACTATCCAACATTCCATTAAAAAAACCTGCGTCGGCATTATAGATAAAAATCAGTTCCACGTCCTTTTTCTCACTAGCTTTCATAGGCTTATTATTTTTCACAATATTTTATTGTACTGGGTGTAAATTTATCACTAATTTGGAGGCATGAATGTCTTGTACAAGCGAATAGTACTTATTTTATCATTTTTATTGATTACACTGCTGAATTTCAGCGCTCAAGAGATTGAATTGATTGAAAACAAAGGGCAGTGGAATGACAACATTGTCTTTAGAACTGCTGTTAGTGGAGGATATATGTATGTCGAGGACAATTCTTTCACCTTTGACTTCATGTCTATCAAGGAGCAGATTCAGATTTCAAAAGCACATGTTGGCAAGGGGAAATACCCTGAAACACTCCACTACCATGCGTATAAGATCAATTTTCTTGGATCTTCCACTAATCCAATAATTGAAGGACGTAATAAATCGGAGACATACTACAATTTTTTTCTTGGCAATGATTCTACCAAGTGGGGTCGTCATGCCAATGCCTTTTCTGCGGTATATTATGAAGGCATATATTCGAACATAGACTTGGATCTGTATAGTGAGGAAAGCTTCGTCAAATATGATTGGATCATCCACCCAGGAGGTGACCCTACGAGCATTGAACTTGCATACGAAGGGCTAGAAAAAATGAAGGTGAAAAATGGACGATTATTTCTTTACACTTCTGTCAATGAAATTATTGAAGAGAGACCTTATGCCTATCAATGGATCAATGGCACCAAAAAAGAAGTTGCTTGCAGGTATGAACTTGTGGAAAATATCTTGCGTTTTGTGTTAGAAGATGACTATGACCGCAGTAAAGTTTTAGTGATTGACCCGGTATTGAAATTCTCCACCTATTCTGGCTCTTTTGCCAATAACTTTGGATATACAGCGACTTATGATCGACTTGGATTTCTTTACTCAGGGAGCTCTGTTTTTGGCAATGGCTATCCCACTACCACAGGAGCGTATGACATAAGCTTTAATACGGGCAATGTGGATATTGCAATCTCCAAATATGATACTACTGGCACCTTCATGGTGTACTCCACCTATCTTGGGGGTATTGGCGATGAGCTTCCGCATAGTATCGTGGTCAATGATCTGGACGAATTGTTTGTTTTTGGAACTACTAGTTCTGTGAATTACCCTATCATTTCGGGGTCATTTCAGACTTCATTTGCTGGTGGCGGAGATGCTGGACTGCCGGGGCTTGGTGTGGGATTTGAAAATGGCACGGACATTATCATTTCACGTTTCAATAGCGATGGCGACAACTTATTAGGATCAACTTATGTGGGGGGGTCTGGAAATGATGGACTAAACTTAGCAAGTGGCACCACTTTTAACTATGCCGATGAGATACGTGGCGAGATTGACCTTGATGAAGAAGGAAATGTCTTTATCGCTACATGCACGTCTTCCAATAATTTTCCAGTCACAGATGGCGCATATCAAACTACCTATAACGGCAATCAAGACGGTGTAGTTTGCAAATTCACAGGGGATTTAGCAAATATGATATGGGGCTCATACTATGGTGGCTCGAGTGCTGATGCTGTCTATTCATTGGCAATTGATAGTGAAGATCAAGTCGTGATATGCGGTGGGACGAATTCCAGTAATTTGAATATGCCGAGCAACGCTCTGAGCACAAATTTTAATGGTGGAGATGCCGATGCTTTTGTCGTTAAGTATTCCGAAGATGGCGCCAGTATATTGGCAGGCACGTACATAGGAACATCCACTTATGATCAGAGTTATTTTGTAGAGCTCGACAATCAAGATAATGTCCATCTATATGGACAAAGCACCTCTGGCGATGAATTGATTTTTAATGCCGGATATAATGGAGGTAATAGTGGGCAGTTCATCTCTAAATTAAATCCTGAAATGAGCAATTATATATGGTCGACTACTTTTGGTACTGGCGATGGATTTCCAGACATATCCCCCACTGCTTTTCTTGTGGATCTATGCAATAGAATCTATCTCTCTGGGTGGGGAGGACCTGTGCAAAGCAGCACCTCAAGCACCACTGGACTTCCTATCACCGCTGACGCATACCAAAGTACGACAGACGGTGGTGATTTTTATCTGTTTGTGATTGAAGAGGATGCTTCGTCATTGGTATATGCTTCATTCTATGGTGGGAATCAGAGCAATGAGCATGTGGATGGCGGCACGAGTAGGTTTGATAGAAAAGGTAAGATTTATCAAAGCGTATGTGCAGGATGCCAAGACAATAGTGATTTTCCGATTTTCCCATCGGATGCTGTTTCCTCTACCAATAATTCAGGGGGATGTAATAATGCTGTGTTCAAATTTGATTTTGAATTGCCAGGCATTGTCTCTGACTTTACCTATGACCCCGTATGTTTGCCAGACCCCATTCAATTTGACAATATTAGCCAAGGTGGACTGACCTTTAACTGGGACTTTGGTGATAATACTACTTCAACTGAAATCAATCCGAGTCACGTATATGATGAACCTGGTGTGTATGAGGTGACTTTAATCATCTCTGATCCTATGTCATGTAACTTCTCTGACACCACCACTCAAAACGTCTTTATTCTTCAAGAAGCCGATTTTGAATTAGAGGATTACTCTATCTGTAATGGGGAGAACATTCAACTCGGGTTTGACCCTATTCCAAGTCCTGGATATACTTATTCATGGTCGCCATCAAGCCTTGTGAGCAATCCGAATATTTCTAATCCAACCACAAGCATCACAGAAAATACGACTTTCACCCTTACTGTTAGCAATGGTGTCTGTGAATCTACAAGTACTCAAAATGTTTCGGTAGTAAACTTTATCGCTGAATTCCCAGAGGATGTTGTCAGCTGTGAAAATGGACTAGCTCAAACGCTGGCTATGCAGGAGTATCCCACTCCTTCAACTTTTATATGGTCGGAATCGCCAAATCTATCTGACCCAATTAATAGTATCCCTTCACAAGATGAGATTAACGTTAACCCAGAGAGCACGACCACATATTACATTCAACTGACGCACCAAGGGTGTGAAATAGAAGAACAAGTAACGGTGTTTGTGGAGGCTTTTGAGATTGGACTCCCTGACATTACTGAGGTTTGTGAAAATGAGACCATACAGATAAGCGCCACCGACCCCAGTCCTTCGCCAAGTGTTAGCTTTGTGTGGCAAGACAATGTCAGTATCATCAGTGGACAGAATACTGCAACTGTAAATGTAAGCGCAACGGAAAACACAAATCTATACGTCACAGGCACCAGCGAACATGGCTGTAGTTTTATGGACTCCACCCTGGTACACATCAATATTATCGCCCTAGAAATGCCAGATGACATAACCATCTGTGATGGTGAAAACATCAACTTAATAGCGAACACTTTGGGTACGGGAGATAGTTTTATCTGGTCAGACCAACCTGGTTTTGGTAATGTCTTATCGAATGACAGCACCGTTATCGTCTCCCCAACATCCTCCACGACATATTATTTTCAGGCGCAGAATTTTTGTGAAATAAATGGGCAGGTGGAAGTGAATATTGCCTCTGAATTATATTCTATCAGTCCGGATATTTTTCTTTGTAGTGGAGACGATTTATCTTTGTCCGTTCAGACCTCCGCTCCGGGACAGACTTTCACGGTGGATTGGTTCCCCGATTCACAAATTATTTCAGGAGATGGCACTAGCACTGTCAATGTCAATACGGACGACTCACAAATATTTGTTGCTAATATTACCACTTCTGAAGGTTGTGAATTTTCACAATCTGTGAATGTCGAAGTTTCAGATTTATCAAACATCACCGTGGATGCTACGGCAGATGAGACGGTAATCCCTCAAGGTGGATCTACCGTATTACACGCTGAGCCTGCTAGTGGATATAGTGTCGTTTGGACTCCCGCTGAGCCTCTATCTTCCTCCACCAGCACAGACCCTACAGCGACGATTTTTGACACAACGACATTTGGACTTACCATAACCGATAATAACGCCAATGGATTTTGCCAAAGAGGAGACACCATAACGATTAGTGTATTTGAATTTGACTGCAATGCTCCCACCATTTTTGTCCCCAATGCATTCAGCCCAAATAATGATGGTCACAATGACAGTTTGTACGTTCGAAGTGACTACATCAGCACTATGGAGTTGAGTATTTATAATAGATGGGGCGAATTAGTTTTTAAAACGGAAGATCAAGACGAAGGATGGAGTGGTTTTTATGAAGGAAAACTTTCCTCACCTGCGGTGTATGTATATCATCTGAACTTGACCTGTATCAATAAACAACAAGGATTATTAAAAGGTAACATCACACTGCTGCGATGAGAAAATGGCTAGTCATATCGCTAATCATGATGAGTGCAATAGTGGCAAATGGTCAAGACATACACCTATCTCAGTACTATCATTCTCCTTTGCTTACAAATCCTGCGTTGACTGGAAACTATGAAGGCACCATGCGCTTCGTTGCAAACCAACGTCAACAATGGCGTTCTGTAACCACTCCGTACCAAACCTTTGCTGTTTCAGCAGAAACGAATCGGATAAAAGACAAACAACTAAATCTGGGACTAAGTATAATGAATGACAAGGCTGGAGATTCTCATTTGAACACTTTTCAGATGCTTGTAAGCTCTGCATTTGCTTTTTCCTTGAATCCCGATTCAACAGCAATTATTCGATTGGGGGCACAAACGGGGTTTACTCAAAAAAAAATAGATCTCAGTGAATTACGTTTTGACGATCAATATAATGGTTATGCATACGATCCGAGTCTGCCCCATTTTGAAAATACAAATCGCCTAAAAGAAAGTATTGTCAATTTTAATTTGGGTATTGATTTCGATAAAAAAATTGACCACCATAGATCCTACGGATTTGGAGTAAGTGTTTTTAATTTGATGAATTCTTCGTACACCTATCTTGGCGACAACACTTCTCAGCTTGAAAAAAGATTGAGCACCCAATTTCATGCTCAACGAGAGATTGCCAAAGATTGGGATGCGATATTTTCGGCCCAAATGATGTGGCAAGGAGAATACCAAGAAAAAATTGCTGGCATGATGT
>JAJRRH010000182.1 GCA_024279715.1 Bacteroidota bacterium | reverse complement strand
TTTTAGGCCTCACAAAATGATTCCCTGCTTTAATAAATGTTATTAAATCATCCTCAATTCGGACTATGGAATACCATTCGTTCGATCCAACCGTAAGAAAAGTATTAATCTTTTCATTGTATTTGAAAGATTCAAAATTTCTTCCATTCCAAAAGCTAAACATTCCATTTATTCCCGAGAGCCAAAATGTGTCATCTTTAGACAGATAGAAATTGAAGTTAGTTTCACAGGCCAATCCATCATTTGCATAGTAATTCGTGAAATTTCTGCCATCAAATCTCGAAACGCCTCTGTCAGTAGTGAACCATAAGTAGCCGTCATTATCTTCCAAAATATCGTAAACTTGCGAACTTGGTAATCCATCTTCTAGGTCATAATTAATTGATGGAAAATGCTCGGTAGAAGCAAAACCGCAAAGAAAAATTGACAGAAATAGGGCAGATAGGAGGTTTTTAAAATTCATGATAGTTCGTTACTTCTTGTTTGTTAATGATAAGAAAAAACGTAGTTTAGCTACTTGATTATTGACTAATTTCGAATACTTATAAAGAATTCTTTTGACATTGCAATATACTAAATCTACCTAAAAATCCATTCAATTTAAGTGAAATTCGTATTTTCCCCCATAATTTATAAGTTCTTACTGTAATTAAGGACTTCGCTTACCGGTTTAGATGATTAGTAAATAATAATATTATTTCATCTTAGGTATTAAGAGACATGCTACCGTAGTGCTCGTGAATGATATTAAGCCTCCCCCCAATAGTTAACATCTTTCCAATAAAAAAACCTGATTTTCCAATAACAAACAATAGTTTTGCAGCAAAACTATCGACAGAATGAATTTGACATCCCTTGAAGCAATAGGTCCCGTAGATGGCAGGTATCTTGAAAAAACAAAATCCCTTAGCCCATTTTTTTCCGAATTCGGATTGATAAAATACCGCCTTAATACCGAAGTAGAATACTTTATCGCTTTATGTGATCTTGGTCTCAAACAATTATCACCTTTAAGCAATGACCAGATACAAGCCTTACGTGAACTAGTCAAAAAATTCAACCTAGATGATGCTCAAACCATCAAAGATACCGAGAAGATTACCAATCACGACGTGAAGGCGGTTGAGTATTTTCTCAAAGGTAAGTTAAAAGAATTGGAGCTAACGGATAGGGAGGAATTCGTTCATTTTGGACTGACATCCCAAGACATAAATAATACCGCCATCCCTTTGTCGCTAAAAGATGCGATGGATGAAGTATATGTGCCACAATTAAGAGATATCATACATCTGTTGAAAGACAAATCCGTGGAATGGGCAGAAGTGCCAATGCTAGCAAAGACACACGGACAACCCGCTTCACCGACCTACTTAGGCAAAGAGATATATGTATTTGTAGAGCGATTAAACGTGCAGATTCAACAACTGTTGGCAGTGCCAATGTCTGCAAAATTTGGTGGTGCTACAGGTAATTTTAACGCTCATCATGTCGCTTTTCCTGAGGTAGATTGGATTGGTTTTGCCAATGGATTTGTCAATACTACCCTCGGACTTTCAAGGTCCAAAACGACCACACAGATTGAACATTATGACAATCTAGCAGCCATCTTTGACGCAATGTCTAGAATCAATAACATTCTCATAGATTTGAGTAGAGATGTATGGCAGTATGTGTCGATGGAATACTTCAAACAAAAAATAAAAAAAGGTGAAATAGGATCTTCCGCAATGCCTCATAAAGTGAACCCCATAGATTTTGAAAATGCAGAAGGTAATCTAGGAATTGCCAATGCGCTATTTCAACATTTCAAAGCCAAACTTCCCATTTCCAGATTACAACGTGATCTCACAGACAGTACCGTACTAAGGAATATAGGAGTACCTATGGCTCACGGAATGATAGCCTTTAAAAGTTTAGAGAAAGGATTGGAAAAATTATTACTCAACGAGGAAGGAATAAGTAGAGACCTTGACGCCAATTGGGCAGTAGTGGCAGAAGCCATACAGACCATATTGCGTCGTGAAGGTTATCCCAAGCCTTATGAAGCGCTCAAAGAATTGACCCGTACAAATGTTGGAATCACAGAGAGCAGCATTGCTGCCTTTATCCAAGGACTAAATGTGTCGGATCAGGTCAAGGATGAGTTGAAAAGAATTAGCCCTTTCAACTTCACAGGGCTGAAAGCATCAATGATCTAAGAGAATTTAGAGGTTGAGTTATCAAAAATAAAAATGTTGATAAGGATTCAAAATGTCTACATTGACAATCACTACTAGTCCTATTTTTGTAAAACATTAAGTCGAGCAAGTATATGTTTTCAGCGTTTTTAAGAAAAAATACCATCACAGAAGATAAATTAGTCAATATATTTATCAATACATTATTAAAAAACGGAGATGAAGCGTTTAAGGAAGTAGTTGCTTACCTGAATGAAACACCAGAGTTTTTACGTTCCCCTGAAATTCCTGTGACACAAGCTGGAAAGTTTTATCTGGTAGTAATCACAGGCAATATAATCAAGCTTAGTCAAGATGTACATGATGGATCTGAAAGACGAATTACTCAAAAGATTATCGCTAAATTAAGCAGTATTTTTGAAATGGATCCCAATGCCTTGGCGAGAGAAATAAGTGCTTGCAAGAAACTGATGTCAAAATTGAATTTCCCTTCTAAAAATGTTGTGTACGGCATGTCTCGGGCATTCTTTCATCTATACAACTTATACACTTACCAGACAGAGTACTTTAGAGATTTGAAACAACCAAATCCTATCGTCTTGAAACAAATGGATCAAGTCATGTCTTACTTCCTTTGGGATCTTCCAGCTTACAAAAAGGAGTTTAAAGTAGTTTCTTAACAATCACCTTTTATCATCTGCCAGACTAAAGTCCGTAGTTCTCCTTCACCATGTCCGCAATATATCCACCTATCGCAAGACTAGCCGTGGCAGCCGGCGAAGGTGCATTCAATACATGGATGTTGTTGCCAGATATCTGAATCCTAAAATCATCTCTCGTGTCCCCATCAGGACTTAATAAAAGTGCTCTCACCCCCGCACGCCCAGGTTTCAAGTCATCCATTGTGAGAGAGGGGATAAGCCCTTGAAGAGTTTTTAAAAAAAGTTTTTTGGAAAAAGCCCGCCGATATTCATTGATGCCAAAACTCATGTTATTGAAGAATAATTTCCATGTGCCACTATAACTTAGCGCATCTATGGTGTCCGTTAGACTGAAATCTGTTTTGCCATAGCCTACTCTCTTAAAGGTAAAAACTGCATTCGGTCCGCATTCGATATCGCCATTGGTCATCCTCGTGAAATGCACACCCAAAAATGGAAAATCTGGATTAGGGACAGGGTATATCAAATGTTTTACCTTGTGCTTCCCCTCATCGGTCAGCTCATAGTAATCACCTCTAAACCCGACCACTTTTTCTTTAATCTTAAGACCATCTTTTTTTGCCAAACGATCCGCTTGCAGACCTCCGCAAAAGATGAGGTATTTGGCTTTGTAATTACCCTTAGTAGTTTTTATAATAGTATGTTCTTCTTGGCGATCAAATCCAATAGCTTCTTCGCCAAGTTTCATTACACTATCTTTCTGCTTGACCAGTGCGATTTCTATCATCTTCTTGGCAGCGCCTACATAGTCTATTATTCCCGTACAAGGTACATTTAAGCCCGCTATTCCTTCCACAAAAGGTTCTACTTCTTTTATCTGTTCGGGATTTAATTTTTCCAGACCTTCAATTTCATTCTCTAGTCCGATTTTGTAAATTTTTTCTAAAAATGGAAGTTCAGATTTATCTTTGGCTACCACTACTTTTCCACATACATCATGATCTACACTATGGTCTATCGCAAACTGAACCAATTCCTTTCTTCCTTGTACGCAATTCTTAGCTTTCAATGACCCAGGCTTGTAATACAATCCAGAGTGAATTACGCCAGAGTTATGACCCGTCTGATGAGTACCTATTTCTGTTTCTTTTTCAAATCCTATGATCTTCAGATTGGGATGGCGGGTTTGGAGTTTGTAAAAAGTAGCTGTTCCAACTATTCCTCCGCCGATGATGGCTATATCATATTCTATATTCATGAATGTAGTCTCGAAGCTTTATTATGCACTGACGAGCAGTTCCCCAATTGTTTTTGCGTTTATTTCACTATGTGAATTATGATGAATTACTTTCCCTTTAGATATGACTATGACTTGCGGACTCTGATGTTCAAGATTAAGTTTTTCAGCAATACTATTGGAAACATCTCTATGATTTATCAAGTCTAATAAATAAGGCGTGTCGTCAGAGTTCCAATCATGTTCAAACTTACGTTTCACCATCTTGCTGATAAAACAACGGGTGCTGTGTTTGAAAATAACTTGTGTTTTGTCTTTTGAAGCGGCAATTATTTCCTCCAATTGCTCAATGCTTTTTATTTCTTTCCAATTCATATTGTATTCTTAAAGTGATTTACCTGGGTATTCATTCAAAGCTATTTCCAATATTCGTACCGCATCTTCAAGATCTTCTTTTTCTAGAACGTATGCTATCCTCACTTCGTTCTTTATCTGCGTGCCCGGAGAGTAGAATCCTTGACCTGGTGCCATCATCACCGTTTTATTATCATGGCTAAAAGACTCAAGAATCCATTGGCAAAACTTCTCAGCATCATCTATGGGTAGTCGTACCATACAGTAAAAAGCGCCTTTAGGCTTCGGGCATAACACCCCTGGAATCTTATTTAATCCATTCACAAGAGTATTTCTACGCTCTATATAGTCGCTTATCACTTCATCAAAATAAGAAGGAGGAGTTTGCAATGCAAGTTCCCCGGCTATCTGCCCAAAAGTAGGAGGACTAAGCCTAGCCTGAGCAAATTTAAGCGCTGTCTGTATCAATTCCTTGTTTCTCGTTACTATTGCGCCAATTCTCGCACCACACATGCTGTATCGTTTCGATACGGAGTCTATCATGATGATATTGTCATCAAGTCCTTCAAGCTCCATACATGAAAAATGTTGTTCGTCATCGTACACAAATTCACGATAGACTTCATCCACGATTAAAAACAGATTGTGTTTCTTAACGATTTTACTCAAAGTGAGAATTTCCTCTTTTGAATATAGATATCCAGTAGGATTGGCAGGGTTGCAAATCAGTATCCCTTTGGTTTTATTCGTGATTTTATTTTCAAAATCTACCATTGGAGGCAAGGCATAGTTGTTTTCTATACTAGACTCTACCGCAACAATCTCCAGACCTGTAATCTTTGCAAATCCATTGTAATTAGCATAAAAGGGCTCCGGAACGATCAACTCGTCTCCAGGATTAAAACAAGAAGCCATAGTAAAGAATAATGCTTCAGAGCCACCAGTAGTGACAAGTATGTCCTCCGTAGATATATGGATATTATTATCCTTATAATATTCTACCAGTCCTTGCTTATAGGAAGAATTACCATCAGACGGCGAATAGGCGATGACTTTCATATCCAACGACTGAAGTCCTTTCATCACCACCTCGGGTGTCTTAATATCCGGTTGTCCAATGTTCAGGTGATAGACATGAATTCCTTTTGACTTAGCTGTGGTAGCATAAGGAACAAGCTTACGAATAGGGGAGGCGGGCATCGAATGTCCCTTTTTGGATAGTTCTGGCATAGTTTGTTTTTGTCATGACAAAAGTATGCCTTTTCATTTAAAAATCTTCAGTTTTAATCCAAATAAAAGCTCCCCCATAAGAGCAATAAATTAATAGCTCCCACAGGAGCGACATATTAATAGCTCCCAGAGGATCGACATATTAATAACCCCAATAGGAGCGGCATGTTAATAGCTCCCAGAGGAGCGGCATGTTAATAGCTCCCAGAGGAGCGGCATGTTAATAGCTCCCAGAGGAGCGACATGTTTGTAGCTCCCAGAGGAGCGACATGTTTGTA
>JAJRRH010000181.1 GCA_024279715.1 Bacteroidota bacterium | reverse complement strand
TTATAATTACTCGCTTCTGAATCTGTACATCCGGGAATTACTGTTTCACCTTCATAGTTAACTACAAAATCAAACGATTCATCAGACCATCGGTCATCCCATTCTATGTAGAGCGGATCTCCCTGGGTCACATCAAGATAGGCAAGGGATGTAAACCCCTCTCCACCATCATCATCGAATGCCACACAAACCAAAGCCGAACAATCTCCTGAATACACGGACAACCTTGTGTCTGGCATCTCAGGATCAATACTGCTACTAATAGCTACTGTTCCGCTTTCGGTAGGGGTATATTGATACCATATAGAGTGGTCTCCAGAATCACCGAAACAAATATTAGATATAACTCCGTCATCCGATATCGAGACATTGGTGAAAATTCCTTCATTGATCATTATGGCATTCATACAATCATTTCCAGTTTGTTGCGCTGACATCATTGATGCTCCTGCGGAGAAAAGGATTGTTAAAACTAAAGTTGTTATTATTTTTTTCATTGTAAAGGTTTTTAAAATACTATAAATCAATATGTTTGGGACTTAACTTCAATGTTTTGGCATGAAAATAATGGAATAATACATGCTCCATTAAAAACACGATACAATGATACAAAGAAAGAAGCTCTTTCTCCAAATCAAAAAATGCACATTATCATACTTCTAGGTATTGAATCACGACTTCTACGAACCGAATCATTCCCTCACAACCACCTATTTACATGAACACTCCCCCCCTTCCTTTGGACAACAACGGTTTGTATATCGTTAAAACAAACTATGCATTCGTTATTTAATATAGATTTGGCATGACACCCTTCTTTATACATAAATATAGTTCCTAATTAACATAGAATTCTTTACTTTGTCAGAATAAATAAAACATCATGAAAATCACATTTTGTGGAGCGGCAAGAACCGTTACAGGCAGTTGTCATTTACTGAGCTTGGATAACAACAGGAGGGTATTATTTGACTGTGGGCTATACCAAGGGCACGAGTTTGACCTAAAAAACTTCAATGAGAGTTGGAAATTTGATCCAAAAGACATCTCTTACCTCCTCCTCTCCCATGCGCACATTGACCATTCGGGGCGGATTCCTAAATTGGTGAAAGATGGATTTGAAGGTCCCATATATTGCACCTATGCCACTCGTGACTTGTGTGCAATCATGCTTATGGACAGTGCTTTTATTCAAGAGAGAGATGCCGAATGGCGCAATAAAAAAAACAGAAAAAAGGGAATAAAAGAAAGAATAGAACCTTTATATTCTATTGAAGACGTAGAGAAAACCCTTAACCGATTTGTTGCCATCGGGTATGATGAAGAATTAAAACTACCAGATGGATCCTCGCTTGAATTTAGAGATGCCGGTCATATATTAGGAAGTGCTTCTGTACACCTTACATGTACAAGCAATGGAAAAAAGCAGCGGATAGGTTTTACCGGAGACATAGGAAGACCTGAGAGACCCATACTTAGAGATCCACAACCGATGAAACAAGTAGATTATCTGATCTGTGAATCGACGTATGGCAATAAATTTCACATTGACTCTCCAAACGAGAAGAAAGGCTTATTGAAAGTAATAAAAGAAACTTGTGAAATCAATAGAGGTAAACTAATCATCCCTGCTTTTAGTGTCGGGCGTACGCAAGAGATTGTTTATATGATTGATCAATTGCATACGGAAGGAAAACTCCCTAATATACCGATATATGTAGACAGTCCTTTATCCATCAATGCCACAGAGGTGTTCAAGGCACACCCAGAGTGCTACGATGCAGACATACTCAGGTATATGCAGAAAGATCCTAATCCTTTTGGATTCAACAGGCTGCATTATATAAAAAACGTAGCACGTTCAAAACAATTGAATGACAGTGACGAACCCTGTATTATAATCAGTGCATCTGGCATGGCAACTGCAGGTAGAATTGTACACCATATCAACAACAATATTGAAGACAAACGAAACACCATACTAATTGTTGGTTATTGTGCGGAAGGTAGTTTGGGTGCTCGACTGGCTCAAGGCAATGAAGAAGTTCGAATATTTGGACAAGTAAAAAAAGTGAAAGCATTGGTAAAGACCATGCATTCATTCAGTGCCCATGGAGACCAAAAAGAAATGTTGGATTTCATTGAAAATCAAAACAGAAATGAACTAAAGAAGATATTTTTGGTACACGGAGACTACAATCGTCAGGTTACATTTAGAGATGTCATCTTGGAGAACAAATTTCAAAAAGTTGAAATTCCGAATCTCGGAGAAAGTTTTGAGCTATAAACCACCTCAAATTCAGAACAATTGCTTAATTTTGCACTTGTAAACTAAAAGAAAGACATATAAATTACAATCATGGGAATATTAAGTGCAATTAAGAGTATTTTTTCGGGAACAAAAAATGCAGCCGGAAACGTTGTAGACGCTGGAGCATCGGCTACAAAAACAGTAGCAAACAAGACTGTTGATGCAGCTTCTAGCACTGCAGGAGCTGTTAAGGACACCGCAGGCAATGTAGCCGACAGTGCCTCTGACATGGCTAGCGGTGCGGTAGATTCTGTAAAAGATACTGCAAGTTCCATAATGGACAAAGTAGAGGATTTTGCAGAAAGTGCTATCGACAAAGTAAAAGATCTCGCCGATGGCGATATAGTAGAGAACATTAAGGATAGTGCCTCGAGTGCATTTGACAAAGTAAGTGATGTCGCTGGTGATGTTGTCGACAAAGTAAAAGATGTTGCAGGCGATGTGATGGATAGTGACATAGCAGGTAATATTAAGGACAGCGCCTCAAGTGCATTTGACAAAGTAAGTGATGTCGCTGGTGATGTTGTCGATAAAGTAAAAGATGTTGCAGGTGATGTGATGGATGGAGATATCGTAGAGAATATTAAAGAAACTGCATCTAGTGCATTTGACAAAGTAAGTGATGTCGCTGGTGATGTTGTCGATAAAGTAAAAGATGTTGCAGGTGATGTGATGGATGGAGATATCGTAGAGAACATTAAAGAAACTGCCTCCGGTGCTTTTGACAAAGCAAGTGATGTGGCAGGATCTGTAGCAGACAAAGTAAAAGATGTCGCTAGTAATGTGGTGGATGGAGATATCGTAGAGAATATTAAAGAAACTGCCTCTGGTGCTTTTGACAAAGTAAAAGATGTTGCAACTATTATTACCGACAAAGCTGGAGACCTTGTGGATGGTGCAAAAGATATGGCGGGGGATGTTGTGGATGGCGCTAAGGATGTTGCGGACAAAGCTGGCGATGTAATTGAAGATGCTGAAGATGTAGTTAAGGACGCATAGTCCATTTAATTAAGACAAAAGATAGTTGAATGCTGTTCTGATAAATCGGAACAGCATTTTTTTTATAATAATAATCCATTGCTTACATTAGCGGCTCAAAGAGAACAGGGATTATACACAAACAAAACCAATCAAAATACGAAAAGCTATGGTCATCAAGAATTACTTCAAAGGAGAATGGGTCGCAGGAGAGGGAAAAGGCACCCCTCTATACAATGCCATCACTGGCGAAGAGATAGCGGTAGCTGGATCAAAGGGAATTGACTTTGGGGAAATGTTAGATTATGCTCGTGAAATAGGCGGATATCAACTCCGAAAAATGACCTTTCACGAAAGAGGCAATATGATAAAAGCGTTGGCTTTACACCTCCACAAAATAAGAAACAGTTTCTACGCATTGAGCTATGCCACTGGTGCGACTAAAATTGATAGTTGGATTGATATTGAAGGTGGCATTGGAAATTTATTTGCCTATGCGAGCTTGAGAAAACAATTTCCAAACGAGACCTATTATGTCGATGGAGACATGGCACCTTTATCCAAAGGTGGCAGCTTCATAGGACACCACATCATGGTTCCAAAAGAAGGTGTTGCGGTACATATCAATGCATACAACTTTCCGATATGGGGAATGCTTGAAAAGATAGCCGTTAATCTACTTGCGGGCATGCCTGCAGTCGTAAAACCTGCAACTGTCACCTGCTTTCTCACCGAATTGATGGTCAAAGAAATCATAAAATCCAAGATACTCCCAGAAGGATCATTACAACTAATCAGTGGGTCGGCTAGAGGCATTCTTGACCATGTGGACATGCAAGACGTTGTTACATTCACTGGGTCAGCCACTACAGGCAAGATGCTAAAAGCTCATGCAAATATCATCGACCGAGCAGTACCATTCAACATGGAAGCAGACTCCCTCAATGCTGCCATACTCGGTGAAGATGCTATTGCTGGCACGCAAGAATTTGATCTTTTTATAAAAGAAGTGAGAAAAGAAATGACCGTAAAAGCTGGTCAAAAATGTACAGCTATCAGAAGAATCATCGTCCCTGAAAAACTCGTCGATGACGTTCAAAAAGCGTTGAGTGCTAGTCTGGCAAAAACCAGTATCGGTGACCCGCAGTTGGAAGGTGTGCGAATGGGAGCACTCGCAGGTCAATCGCAACGAGACGAAGTGATGGAGCAATTGTCTATTTTGAAAAAAAATGCAACTGTATTATATGATGCTCACGATGATTTTGAAATCACTGGTGGAGATAAAAAGAAAGGAGCTTTTGTATCTCCAGTACTACTGCTCAATGAAAAACCATTTGAGAATATGGCTTGTCATGAAGTGGAAGCTTTTGGACCGGTCAGTACTATACTACCATACAATGGCATTGAGGAAGCCATCGCCATTGCCAAATTAGGAAAGGGTTCGTTGGTAAGCAGCATCACCACTTATGATGACAAAATAGCGAAAGAATATGTACTAGGAGCAGCATCGTATCACGGACGTATCTTAGTGCTCAATCGAGATTGCGCAAAGGAGAGCACAGGACATGGCTCCCCAATGCCTCTACTTACTCATGGCGGACCAGGACATGCAGGTGGTGGTGAAGAAATGGGAGGAATACGTGGAGTAAAACACTATATGCAAAGGACAGCAATACAGGGCTCTCCCACTACTCTATCCGCCATCACCAATGTCTATCAGACAGGAGGCAAACAAAAAGAATCCGAAGTACATTTGTTTAGAAAACATTTTGAAGAATTAAATATTGGAGACACAATCATCACTGCCAAGCATACGGTAACAGAAACAGACATCACCAATTTCGCAAATGTAAGTGGCGATAATTTTTATGCGCACATGGATGCCACATCATTAGAAGGAACCATATTCGAACAACGAGTGGCGCATGGGTACTTTGTACTTTCTAAAGCAGCTGGATTATTTGTAGATGCAAAAAAAGGCCCTGTCCTTTTGAACTATGGGCTGGAAGATTGTCGATTTACCAAACCTGTATATCCCGGCACTACCATAGGAGTGAAATTCACAGTGAAAGAAAAAGTAAGTCAAGACAAGAGAGACGAAGAAGACATCGCCAAGGGAATTGTAAAATTCCTTGTGGACGTGTATGATGAAACTGGAGAAACAGTTGCCATAGCAACCATACTTACAATGGTAAAAAAACTCGATCAGTCATAAAGTAAAGTATTAAGAGACTCGATTAATCATATAATACGAAGAGAAATGAAACATGAAGGAGAAGTAAAAGTAAACATTGATAATGGTATCGCTTACTTGACCTTTGGTCATCCAAAGAGCAATGCCTTACCAAGCAATATACTTGCGGAATTAAAAAATGAAATCAATGAGCTAAGCAATAATGACGATGCTAGAGTAATCGTATTACAAAGTTTTGGCGATAGAGTCTTCTGTGCGGGCGCATCTTTTGACGAGTTGATCGCCATAGATAATTTCGACCAAGGCAAAGAATTCTTTATGGGGTTTGCTCGAGTAATCAATGCAATGCGTAAGTGCAAAAAAGTAATTATCGGATGCGTGCAAGGCAAAGCTGTTGGTGGGGGTGTTGGCATAGCTTCGGCATGCGACTATGCACTAGCGACTAAATTTGCCTCAGTCAAGCTGAGTGAATTAGCCGTAGGCATAGGCCCATTCGTAGTAGGCCCTGCTGTGGCTCGAAAAATAGGAATCTCCGCTGCCAGCCAATTATCCATCAATGCCACGGAGTGGAAATCCGCCGAATGGGCTCGAGAAAAAGGACTTTTTACCGAAATTCATGACAACCAAGAAGGAATGATGACCTCAGCAGTCGCATTGGCCAAAAAACTAGCTTTATCAAACCCTGAAGCATTAGAAGGCATAAAAAAAATATATTGGGAAGGAACAGAAGATTGGGATGAGAAACTAGAAAAAAGGGCTGAAAAAAGTGGTCAATTGGTACTATCAGACTTCACTAAAAATGCCATTCAGTCGTTTAAATCGTAATTCATACACTATAAATATGATTCTATACCGTTAGATACACAAAAAACACCTTATAGGAGTTTTTTCTAAATTGGCTATTTATCAACAAAGTTTGAACAGTCCTATAGCAACTCAAAAACAACTTTTGCCTTTCGATAGCCATTTATGCTTTGTTTATTAAGGTCTTACAAGTATTCCCGCCAGCAAACAACACCTGAACTTTCGCCCCATCTAAGTATTCGTTTGTCAGCGCATACGTCCAAACAAAATGCTTGCGTCTTATCAAAATGAATTGTAATTTTACACACCTTAACATATACTAAGTACAAAAACGTAAATAGTTGACACCTATCAGATCAAAAGGACTAGTTGATCTGTAAAACCTAAATAATGAAAATAGATATTCTTTCACACTTCGTAGAAGCACTAGAACAAGAAGAACTTGCAAAGTGCATTGAAACTGGATTGGCGCCATTTACCGCCTATCGAAATCTCATAAAACTTCAAAACAAAACTCTAATTGACCTTCATAAAGACGAGGAGGATTACGTTCCCGGCAAAGAGGATTTAGACTTTCTTCTTGATGAATTGGCAGAGATATATGAGCTAAGGCGTAAAAAATACGAATCAGAAAAAAGGAAAGAAAAGCAGCGAGAAAATCGCAAACAGAAAGAAGATATTATTGAGGCGCTGCGTAAATTAATAAGCGAAGAGGAAAATATAGGAAAGGCATTCAACACCTTCAATAATCTTCAGGATCAATGGGGCAAGACAGGAGAAGTACCTTCCGATGATTTTCATCGTATTCAAAGTGAGTATAGTCGATTACGTGAAAGTTTTTACTACAATATAAAAATCTATAAAGAGCTCGCAGATCATGACAAAAAGAGAAATGAAGAGCTAAAAAAAGCAATCATAGAAGAAGTAAAGGCTTTAACCAAAGAGAAATCTATAAACGTACAAAACTCACGAGTTCGTGAATTGATAAAAAAGTGGGACTCAATAGGCATGACCTATGAAGAGAGCTGGAATACTTTGAGAGAAGAATTCTGGACCAATACCCGCTCAATATTAAACAGAATAGACCATCACTACAACGACCTCAGAGAGAAGTCAAAGAAGAGTCTCGAAGCGAAAGAGAAGCTAATAGAAGACACCAAAAAAATTATTGAATTCGACCACAAGACCAATGCCCATTGGAAGAAATCGACGGAGAAGATACTTGCTATTCAGCAAAAATGGAAAACCATAGGCCCAAGTGAAAAGAACGAAGCTATCTGGAAACAATTCAGAAAGACATGTGACGTATTCTTTAATGCTAAGAATGAATATTACGGAGAACTCACAAAAAGCAACAAACAAGTAGAAGAGAAGAAAAGAGACTTAATAAGACAATCCTCTATACTCAAGGACAGTGATGACTGGAAAGAATCTACTAAAGCCATTATACGCTTGCAAGATGACTGGAAAAAAGCCGGCTCAGCCAACCCAAAGAAAGAGAATTTACTTTGGAAAGAATTCAGAACCAATCTAGACTATTTCTTTAATAAAAAGTCAAAGTTTTTTGCTGGAAAAGATGATCGTGAAAAAGAGAATCTCATTAAAAAAGAAGCGATACTAAAACAAATCAATGACTACAAGCTAACCGGCAATGTTGGAACAGACATAGCTGCCTTTAAGGCATTTGCAAGCGAATGGAAAGACATTGGATTCGTTCCTTACAAGAAAAAAGATACTATATTTAATGCCTACAAAAAGGCAATGGACGAGAAGTATGACTCCTTAAAGTTGGACAAAGCAGAAAGAGTAAAAGTACAATTCCAAAATAAAATTGATGGATTAAAGTCTCAAAGAGATCCAGAGAAGGCATTTGACTTTGAAAGGAGGAGAATTCGCAAACAGATAGACGAACTTCAATCAAGCATCCTTCAGAGAGAAAACAATCTTGGATTCTTCACCATGTCCAAAGGTGGTAGTGGAAGTTTACTTGATACAGCTACCAAACAAATAAAGAGAGACAAGAACAGAATCGAAGAGTTAAAACTCATGCTAAGACAGTTAAGAGACAACTAAGATTACAATAACAACGAAGGAGGCGAGAGAATCTATGAATATAGTACATGTAAAAACAGTCGCTAGTCTTGATAAGTGCATTGAGAATATTAGCAAATATTCGAGCATTGGTCTTGATTTAGAATTTGATAAAAATCTGCATAGACATGGATTTAATATTTGCTTGATACAAATCCAAGCCGGCGATCAATCCTACCTTATAGACCCTCTAAGCAAAGAGATGGATTACAAGTTGATTTTTTCAATCCTTGAAAACCCCGAAATAGAGAAAATTGTGTTTGCATTCGGGGAAGACTTACGTTTGTTGAACTCACTATCTTGTTATCCTAAAAATATCTATGACTTAAATAATGCCACGAAGATTCTTAACTATGAACCGGGGTCATTGGGGAAATACTTGTTAGATGTCCTAGGGGTTGAAGTCGGTAAATCTGCCCAGTTGAGTAATTGGTTCACTCGCCCTCTTAAAGAAGAACAAGCCAGATATGCTGCGGAAGATGTCATCTATCTCCTAGAATTAAAGACGGCGTTAGAAAAAGAATTAGAAGAAAAGGGGATTAGCGAATGGGTACGTCAGGAGAATGAACAATTTGACAATATCCGATATGAAATTGACTATGATAATGTATATCTAAAATCTAAAGATA
>JAJRRH010000180.1 GCA_024279715.1 Bacteroidota bacterium | reverse complement strand
ACAAAGCGGACTGCAATGTATCATAGGCCACCGACGCTGGGTCAGCACCCATTCCCTGGCTAACCATAGGCACACCAACTCTATCCGCCCAAATCTGAAGTTGGTCTACAGCAGCAGCCCTAAAAGTATCCGAAGCACCAAGCACAACTTTCTTTCCAGCCAATTTAAATTGATTAGCCAATTTACCGATGGTTGTTGTTTTACCAACACCATTGACGCCAACTACCATTATTACGTGAGGCTTAGAAGGATAACTTTTGGAAAAAGTATCTTTATTTGATTCGCTGTGATTTTCTTTTAAAAGATCCGCAATTTCTTCTTTAAGGATTCTATTCAACTCATCTGTCCCAAGATATTTATCACGAGCCACTCGCTCTTCGATTTTACCTATAATACGTAAAGTCGTTGTCACTCCGACATCAGAAGTAACCAAGACTTCCTCCAGGTTATCAAGCACTTCGTCATCAACCTTAGACTTACCTGCTATCGCTTTAGTAAGTTTTGAAAAAACTGAAGTTTTGGTTTTTTCCAACCCTTTATCGAGTTGTTCTTTCTTCTTTTTAGAAAAAATGTCAAATAATCCCATGAATCATTGGTATAAAAAAAGGGCTCTCTTGGATAAACCAGAAGCCCTCTTATTAATATTATATGTAAAAAATTAGTCCTTAAGGAAATTCTTTACGTCGTCATTATGAAGAATAGCTTCTTTAAATCCGTATCCACCAGACACAGGATTCTTTACCATTTTAATCACTTTCGTGAAATTTTTTCCACCTTTCTGTAAGGTTGCTACAACTTTCTTTGCCATGTCTTATTTTATTTCTTTATGAATGGTATATTTTCTCAAAACAGGATTGTATTTTTTAATTTCCATTCTGTCTGGAGTGTTTTTTCTGTTTTTTGTCGTGATATATCGCGACATTCCTGGCTGACCACTAGTTTTGTGCTCAGTACATTCAAGAATCACTTGAATTCTACTTCCTCTTTTCTTAGCCATAATTTGCTTTTCTAGAAATATTTATTAATTATAGAATCCATTTTCCTTAGCCCTTTTGATGGCCTCAGAGATTCCTATTTTATTTACTGTCCTAAGTGCTTTTGCAGATACTTTTAACTTTACCCACTTGTTTTCCTCAGGAATGAAAAATCTTTTTACAATCAGATTTGGTTGGAACGTTCTTTTCGTTCTATTCTTAGCATGCGAAACATTGTTTCCCACCATCATCTTCTTACCTGTTAATTGACATATACGTGACATCTTCTATCCTCGTTTTTTTTGAGTTCGCAAAGTAAAGAATTTATCTCTTTAGTACAAAATCTTTTTGTGAATTATTTTAATACTCTTATTAACTACGTATTGAAGAATACTACACTTGAAATAACTGTAGCTAACTTCATCTATATCAATCGACAGGACAAAACAAATAACCTAATCGAAATATCTCGACTAGTGCTTTACTATGAAAGCAGCTCTGTATTTAATTGCTCCACCTTGAATCTCCAAGTAATAAACACCCTCTGCAAACGCATGAACATCTATCTCTCCAGAATCGACTCCCCTATTCTCAAATACAATTTTACCTTGACTATCATAAACGACAATTGCTTCAAATTGATCGTTTGCATCTAAGGCATACACTAATATGTCATTGGCAGGGTTTGGCGAAATACTTATCACAGAAGCGCTTAACTCTTCAATACCTGTAACAAGATACCCTGACGATAGAGCTTCACAGTTGTTGTCTGTCAAAACTTGCACCGTATATGTACCATTCTCTGTAGTCACAAGGCTTTGTCCATTCTCACCTGAAATTTCTACTCCATTCAGAAACCACACGTATTGCCCTTCTTGATTAGCTGTTAGCACATCACCGTCTGCTTCAATATCCACTGAAAATCCGTAACAGGCACCTGCCAAGCGATAAATAGTACCATCAAGGTTTGCTACATACAATTCATTCGTACTGCTTTCTCCAAAACTCGACCATCCGAAACCTTGAGCTCCTCCAATGACAGTCCCCTCATTAACCACTCCGCCATTTATTTCAATGTAACGGAATTGCCCATTACAATAGTCTGTATAGTAGTATCGCCCATACATCTCTGGAAATTCACTTCCCCTATAGACATATCCTCCTGTGACCGAACAAGCCCCGTTATTATGATTATAAACACTAATTGGCTCTGTAATATTAGGTATTGTTCCAGGGCATTGACTTTGGTCATAATTCACCATTCCTTCGTAACAACGCCAACCATAATTTAGTCCTCCGGCACTTCCTGAGGGCTCCATATCTATTTCTTCCCAAGCATTTTGCCCTACATCTGCCATCCAAAGATCGCCTGTTTCAGCATCAAAACTGAATTTCCAAGTATTTCTTAATCCAATAGCCCAAATTTCGTCTAAAGTCTCATCATCTGAAGCGAATGGATTGTCAGTAGGAATTCCGTATGGTACTCCACCATCAACATCTATCCTTAACATCTTCCCTAGAAAAGTTTGGGGATTTTGAGCGTTATTCATTGGGTCGCCCCCTGAACCACCATCACCAAATGGTATATACAAATATCCGTCAGGTCCGAAATTCAAACTGCCTGCATTATGATTACCAAACGGCTGATCTTGTGAAAGGATAGGTAGTGCGGAAGACATGTCCGCCAAGTCAGGGTTACTTCCACTTACAGAATATCGCACTATTCGTGAATCTCCATTGTTATTGGTGTAATTCACAAAGAAAAAGCCATTTGTAGCATAATCAGGATGAAATGCTACTCCGAGTAAGCCTTGTTCTCCCCCACCATTCGTAAGACTTTCTATATTTAAAAATGGCGCTGTATTTATTGTTCCATTGGGATTAAGTATTTTTATTTTCCCACTCTGCTCCACTATAAACAATCGTTCATCTCCGGCATTCTTTATATCCACAGGGCTAAAAAAACCGTCAGAAACCTCCACCAATTGAACCCCATCCTGCGCATTTATATTTAAAACTAGAAGTATAACAGCAACTATTCCTGTCCATTTCTTAATCTCTAAATTGAATTTCATATACATTATCCTATTTTTATTTAGGGCGAAGATAGGTTTAACAATTCTCAATTTCAAAAGAATTAGTACGTAACTTTGCGTCATAATATGACACACTCTACCAACGATATATGGCGATTACTTTCAGAGATACCTGACCCTGAGATACCTGTGCTAAACATTGTTGAACTAGGAATAATAAGAAGTGTTACGCTAGAAAGTGATGTTTTTTCCATTTCAGTAACGCCAACTTACACGGGTTGTCCTGCCTCTGAGTTTATCGATAAAGAAATAAAGAGTAAACTTCTTCATGCAAGAATAGCATTTGACCTCAAAAAACAAATCTCACCCTCTTGGACTACTGACTGGATTACGGATGAAGGGCGGAAAAAATTGCAAGATTACGGCATTGCTCCTCCTGAGCAAAGCTCTGCCGACAAAAGCTTACTAACTGGCGACCCTAAGCAAGTGACCTGTCCTCAATGTAAATCTAGGAATACGGAGGTGATCAGTGAATTTGGTTCTACCCCTTGCAAGTCTTTGTTTCGCTGTCATGATTGTCTGGAGGCATTTGACTATTTCAAGTGTATTTAGTGGCTAATACTTTTGGAATAGTGGCTATTACGATTGGAGCTTCATTGTATGTCGTCAAGCAGATCCTGTGCCTGTTTATAATATGGAGTACCTTTTACTATCTTTTTTAAAACCAATACACATTTGTTTTCATCCCTCATTTTCAGGTATGTCAATGCTTCGTACCACTGAGCATCATGCTCAAAAACTGAGCCTTTAAAATCATTATTTTCAAATACATTAATGGCTTTCTCTAGCTCATTTATTTCAAGATAAGAGATGCCAAGAGCTTTAAGAATTTGCAAATCCTTCGGATGCTCCATCAGATAGTTCTCAAAACCAATAACAGCATCATCGTACTGGTTAGTATTAAAATTCTCTACGGCTACAATTAACCCCTCATCCTGACCGCCTTTTAACTGAACACTTACAGATTCATGGCTTTCATACTCCTCATATAAAGACCCATTATTCAAGAAATACGTGCCAAAAAGCACGATTGCAGCAACAGCAGCAACACTTAGTAATGCTTTCTTAAATGGCACGACCTTGGTCTTCTTCTCAACAAAATGCTTCTTCCCTTCTTCCTTAAGCGTTTTTAAGAGTGCTAACCTTCGATCTTCGGAATTATACTTCTTCTTAAGCAGTAGAATGCTTTTTTCATAATCCTTCACATCAGCCCTCAACAACTCATCAGATTGAATATTGTACTCAAAAATTCGTGTTTCTTCTTCATTCATCTCACCCTCAAAGTACCGCTCAATTTCATCCCACCTTTCCATTATTCTAAATATTTATTATAGTCATTATCCGTTCTAATCAACTCAATCAGTTTTGACTTACATAAAGACTTCTTTTTTCTAACATAAGCATAGGTAAGCCCAAGTTTATTGGCCACCTCATCCATAGACACACCACTCCAAGACAACTTCAGCAACTTAACACAGCTCGTATCTAGAGCATTCATTTTCCTCTCAAGGAAACTGAGTCTCTCTTCAGTTAATAGCGCTTCTTCACATTGACATTCTGCTTCTACACTATTAAATCCCTCTAGGTCAACATTTGTTTCCTTTCGTTTCTTTGAACTTCGTAAAACATTCAGCCATTTAGACCGACAAATCATAAAAAGATACGCCTCAAAAGGACATGTCAGCACAAAGTCACTATTAGTTGCTTTTGAAAAAATACTTATCAATCCTTCTTGAAAAATATCCTTAGCCTCTGACATTGAACCGCTATTACTAAGGACATAGTTCTTTATTTTAGGAGAAAACTTATCGTATATTTCCTTAATAAGAACCGTGTCATTCTCTATTAGCGCTGTTATATATCTATGATCTTTGTGTTGCAAGCGACTAATATAAGATTTTTTTTTACCCGAAATGAAGGTAACAAAAATCTCTCTTTAGTTATTTAGTATATACAATGTGAATATCAGTATATTCACCAAACAAATCAAACAAAAACAACTATGAAAAAAAAAAACAATCATACCACTTTATTTCATCTTTATAGTATTTGGACTAATCTCGTGCCTACCATCCAACAACTCAACAATAACCTCTAACGCTAGTTATCCAGTAACTATATCTGACCAAACTCCTGGAATAAAGCTTGCCTTTAATAACTTCTACTCTCCGCTTGCCTACAACCCTTTGACTGCTCCTAAACCAAATTACAACATGAGCGGATGGGGTTTTTCACATTATTTGGTGACGGAAATTACACCTGGGACAGCAACCCGTATCATGAGTATCGTGAAGCAACAACTTACAAAGATGTTTATTTTGAATACACAAAAATAAAAGACGCTAATCCACCTCCTAAAAACATTGTCAATCCTCTTTATCAGGAGACAATCAAACCATATACCTTCAATGTCAATTCTACAACCAACACACATAGCATCCTTAATGGCCACAAAATAGCGTACGACCAAAGTCGTCCAGAATTCTGTGGCTATACATTTGTTCAAATTATAAAAATCGGAAATCACAGTATCCCGATCAATTCGAAAGTAGTTATCAGCTATACTACCAGTCTTCTAACTATTGCAAAAGTACCTTTGTATCTGAATTCACCTTTTAGCCCTAATTATGTGATAAATGCAATTAATGGAACAATCACATTCACTACAGTCAGGAAGATTGAAAAAACTGAAGAGATACCCATATTCGTACAGTTCACGAATAAATGCACCTCGAATCAAGTGGCCACAATTTGTACAGCAGTAATTGACAAGTCGGGCACTACAATAGTAAAAGAGAAATGCAGATCGTTTACTATTCAAAACAATAACCCATTTGACCCGAACTGGCTTGACATAAAGTCGCAAATATGCGCTGATCCAGTAAATTACAAAAAGCACATGGTGACAGGTTGTTTCTACTACTATAGTAATGGAGATAATACTAAAAGAAAAGTAACTCTAACCCTGGATGGAATCTCTAGTAACATACTATCCCTTACACCTCGATCAAATCCAAACTACACGGCTAAACCCCAAAGAAGGTCTCAACAATTGATTTACGAAAGCTGTGCTTCAAGTAACCCTGCCACAAGATAGACGGCATCGGAGATACTCGAACCAGAAATGATGTTTTAGAGTGCATCACCTTTGATTTAATTTTGCTTCCAGTAACCAATGCGACGCAAGATGTAGTTATCGATTTCACATCACATTTTGAAGGATTAGCGTCTTTTACTTCGACCTTGAGGATTCCAATCACTTGTGACTCCAATGACACTACCCACAACTACATACCCATTCCAGTAGAACTCGAACATCTAAATTCAGACTCAACCCATAAATCTGCGCAAAACTAATTATATGAGTAAAAATAGCAAGAATCATAATATTCTTGCTATTTTTATACCATGACCAAACTAGCTACGTTTCTTTTATTAATCACAGTACATGTTTATGGTTTTTCTCAAGAATCAAAGTTAGATTCGCTTTTAGAACTAAGTAATACCAATGAGGGCAGAAACTCCACCATAGATCAAACCTCCATATTCGAGGCCATTTTTACAGAGTCAATTGCAACAAACAAAACAGGCATTAGAAACCAATTTTTCTCGAAGCTTTATGACCTCTACTATAGCCAACTAGACTATTTTCAATTATCGAATATCGTCAGGAAACAACTGGACTGCTCGAAAATGGACAGCAGCAATAATGAAATTGACATTGCAAAATTAGAAATGAAATATGGTTATTTTCTAAACAAAACAGGTGACATTCTAAACTCTATAGAACATTACAATAATGCCATGATTATTGGGACATACACTGATTCTTCATTAATTGACTACTTCTACCGATACATTGCCATTAATCAATCCGTTAACTACGCCACAATTGCAGACTATGACAAAGCCATACAGTTACAGTCCGAAGCCCTCGATTACTTTATGACCAGAAGTCTTAATGAGACCGTTAAGTGCCACAATAATCTCGGAGACTATTACACCTTATCAAATGATTACAATAACGCGATAAAACACTACAACATATCCATTTCCTTAAGAGACTCAACCTTGCAAAGTCATCTTGTGCCTACACCATATGTTGGGCTAAGTAAGATCGCCTTAAACCAGCATGACCCCGATAGGGCAATAAGCTTGTTGGATGAGGCTCTCGCCTTCATCAACAAATCTCCCCCTTCCTACAACACTAAAGAAGTCCTCATAGAACTATATCTGACAAAGTCGTTAGTCTACAAACAGCTAAACAACACTGAGCGATCCTTTTTGAATGCAACGCAATCTCTTGAAATTGCCACAAAATACTACAACCACAATAAACATAGAAGACTTGGATACATTCACAATACCCTAGGACTTTACCAATTGGACAATAAGGAGTTTGATGACGCAGAGAATCACTTTAAAAAAGCTCTTGACAATCTTACCCAAAACACTACTGACCCACAGATAATGGTTGCTTATAATGGGATGATTAACTGTATGTACTACAACTCTAAGACAAAAAACACTCAAGTTTTTCGCGATAAAATAATAGACCTTGTTAATAGGGCTAATGACGTTTATTACAAATTAAAACAAATGTATAAAAATGATCCTTCTAAATATTTTCTTGCTGAATTTTCCGATCACTTTCTTTCAATAGGTATCTCGGTATGTTTTGACTCATACACAGAAACCAAACGCAAAACATATCTGAATCAGGGTTTGTTATTCTCAGAATACTCAAAGGCATCAGCACTTATTGACGCTATCACAAAGCACAAAACTTTTGATCCTATCCAAGAAAAACACAACATTGAGATTAATAAACTAACAACACTTAAGCAAGAACAAACTTATCTTTTGTCTGAATCAACATCCTCCAATGACAGTGTCAGCACATTATCCTATAAAAAAAATATTAGAACGATTAATTTACAATTAGACGTACTGAATAAACAAACCTCATATAATGTTCAACCGGAAATAACAAACATTGACTTTAAAGACATTCAAAAGTATCTTAAATCGAATGACATTTCTCTTATTGAATACCATTGTGATGAAGAAAATTTGTTTGTTTTTTCCATTAGAGATAGCTCTGTTAATTGCAAACGAATTTCATTAAGCAATTCTCTTGAAAGAGAGCTTAATAATACTCTACAGTCATTCACGTTTGAAAATAGACATCGATACAACCATAAATCAGCAAAAGCATTGTTCAACATTCTATGGCCAAATGAAGCCATTAAACACAGAGTGTTAATCATTCCCTGCAACAAGCTGATGAATCTGCCTTTTGAAGCTTTAACAACAAACAGTAATAATTATCTTATTAAAACGCATAGCATACAGTATTCTCTCTCGATAAACAGCCTTATTACGAAGGGTTATTACAGCCATCAAAACGAATTTAACAATCAGGCTTTATGTATTTCTCCAAACTTTAAGCAAAGTAAAAACAATCACCTTAAAAACAGTCTCACAGAGATAGAATCCATTGAAAACGTCATTGAAAGCCGCCTACTTCTTGACGACGAAGCAAGTAAGACAAACTACTTATCTCAAAGTCCCAATTTCTCTGTCATACACATTACCACACATGGAGAATACAATGAAAAAACTGAGACCTCGTACATACAATTCTCTGAAAAAAAACTTTTTGCCTCGGAACTATATAACATGCACCTTACCAACCCTCTTGTTGTTTTGAGCGCCTGCGAAACAGCGGATGGAAAAAATCAAAGCACGGAGGGACTTCTAAGCCTCTCTAGGGCTTTTACCTATGCGGGCATACCCTCTGTGATTTCTAGCCAATGGGCAGTAGAGGAACGATCCACAGCTCTTGTTTTTAGCCATTTCTACCAAGGACTATCCCAAAATAAATCCACTGCGTCAGCACTTTCCGATGCGAAGTTAAGTTACTTAAACAATCCCCTCATTTCGAAAGAGTACAAAACTCCTTTTTATTGGGCGGGATTTATGCATTGGGGTATCGACCAATCTTTATCTCTAAATAAAAAATCTTTTTCTTTTAAAACTTTTCTATCAAGAAGCCCTAACTCCCTTATACTAATAACCCTACTCCTCATATTGCTTATGCTATTTAGGTATTTCAAACGATAAATTCTCGTCCTTTAAGGTAACAATTTCACTCCTTCATTGATATTGGTATAAGAACAAACAACTTGTTCATAACCAAACATCAAAACTATCATGAAGAACTATATAACACTACTAATTCTATTGCTTAGCTGCAATTATATTTCAGGCCAAGGTACTGCTACGGCTGTAAATGACACCATCTGTATTAACCAAGGCGATCCAATTATTTATAACGTCCGAGATAACGATATTGAGAATATTATTTTTGAGTTTCTGTATACCAACCAATTTGATTTTGTCACTGACATAACTTCCATTAGTTTTCCTGAAGAAAACTGCTTTATTATTGACCAGCAGGGAAACATAACCTATAACGCAAATGGTACCGACGATTGTTGTGGAGATCATATACTATCTTATGAAAGCACTTATTTATTGAGCAATGGAGATGGTCAAGTTGAACCATATACTGTCTCTGCCCAGGTTTACATTACAGTAAAGTGCAAACCTGATTGCGCTCTGATCAACATTGAAGACCCTTCGGTGAATACTGATTGTATTGGGGTGTGCGAAAACTTGTCCACTACCATTTATGTCCCATATAATTCCAACAACAGTTATAATTGGTCCGTCATTGGAGGTACATTTACAACAGGGGTCAACCCAGCCGAAATAATAGTAACTTGGGGAGCAAATGGTTTTGGAAATGTCTCAGTATCCATCATGGATCCATCAAACAACATTCAGACAATCAACAAATGTATTGACATCCTCCTTAGTCCAACCGCAAGCTTCACTTATAATTCCATCACAGCAATCAATACATCAACAATTTTTACTAACACCTCCATCAATGCAGATGAATATTTATGGACTTTTGGAGACGGAGCAAGTTCTACTTTACAATCCCCTTCGCACGCTTATTTTATTCCTGGATCATATCCAGTCACGCTTGTTGCGAATAGATTCAACTATGATGTTGCGGGAAATCAACTATGTTGCTGTTCAGACACCCTAGTACAATATATTACTGTTGATGAGACACCATGCCCAGAGATTTACTGGGTATCGACATTATGTGAAGGCGACAGCAGTAAGTATTGGACAGATGCAACCAATTGCAGCAACTACAATTGGTCTGTAAAAGATAGTAATGGAAATAACATTCCATTACTACAACAAGGGAATGACACTATTTGTGTGGTTTGGAACAATGGAGACTTTGGCACTATTTGTCTTGACGTTGCTGGATGTGACTCAACATTTTGCAATTTATCTTCTTGCGTAACCGTTCCAATCATTAGTTCTAATAGCTCTATTATCGGTGCTACGAATGTGTGCGAAGGTGCCACCGAAGTATATACACTTCCTAAATGGATAAATGCTGATTATACCTGGACGGTTCTGGATCAAAACAATACTCCAGTACCATTTTTACATCAAGGAACACATCAAATTTCGGTAACTTGGGGAGCTTCAGGAGTAGGTACTATTCATGTGGACTATTCCAGTGAATTTTTATCTAACCTTCCAAACCATAATGGCAATGATTGTTCAGGAGTGGCTGACCTCACCGTTAACGTCAGGCCTTCTTTCAGCGTTACAGGAGCAACTCTAGCTTGTCTTAATGATGTCACAGCAGCAGCTGCGACGAGTTTGCCGACAGGGAATTACACTTGGAGCATAACTCCCTCAACGCCTTTTACAGGACAAGGCACTGACAATATTTCTATCACTTGGAGCGCAGGAATAGGAACATACGTGGTAAAGGCAGTCTCGAATAGTACGAACTCCTATTGTAATTCTGAAGCTTCATTTGTCGTTCAGGTTAAGGATATTCTACCACCCGATCCAATTCAAGGAGAGACAGATATATGCCCCAATGAAACTTACCTTTACCAAGTGGCACAAAACACGCCGGGCGTAGGATATAATTGGACAGTAACCAATGGAAGTCCTTCGTCAGGAACGGGAAGTTCAATAAGTGTTGTATGGAATGGATCTGGGACAATTTCCGTCACACAATACATGCTAAACCAACCAGGATGTAGCTCCAATTTGGCATCAATCAACATCAATGAAAAAGTGATTAATGGTCCTTTAAGCATCACTGGGAATGTACAATGCGTTAATTCTCTTGCCAACTATTCTTTATCGACATTACAGCATTCAGATGCGATTATAACCTGGACTATCACACCCTCTGTCAAAGGGAGTGTTGTGGCAGGCCAAGGCACCGATAATATTCAGGTTCAATGGAATAATGACACGGGGCCAGTAACTCTTGAAGCTCAAGTTGAACTTTGCGGTGTAAATCAATCTGTAACACTAAGTCAAACTTTAAACTCACCTATTATCCCAATGATAACACAAAGCACGCCATTATGCGAAAACTCTGGGGCAACTACACTTACCACTACACAAAGCTTTGTATCGTATCTATGGAATACTAATGCCGTAAGTAATAATATAAATATTACAAGTGCAGGAGATTACAACGTCACTACTACTGACATCAATGGCTGTGAAGCAAAAGGCTACTATCAACTTTCAACTGTTTCACTTGACGACAATATTTCTCTATCAGGTTCTCAATCAATATGTATTCCAAGTAATACCAATAGGGTTCTATCTGCTACTTTTAACCCCAACTATACTTACCAATGGTTTTGCAATGGGACACCACAGCCTATTCAGTCCCCAGTGAATGAATTTGTCCATATCAGTACTAGCACTCCAGGTAACTTCCAGTATTATGTTCATATTATAGATAATCTGTCAGGGTGTGATGCCAATTCAAACACCATTTCTTTGACACAAAGCACATGCTCTGGCGAGCCTTGTATTACAGAAAGCAACACTGTTTTTATCAGCACAAACGGCAACATAGCCATCTGCGACACATATACCTTTACGCCACAGCTAACTAACGCAACATTTGTTTCATGGGATTTTGGCGATGGAACCTTTTCATCAACCCCCACAAGCACACACACTTTTACACAAATAGGGATTTATACGATAACACTCACTGCATCTGTACCTGAGTTAGGTAACCCCGGTTCATTTTGCTTAGTAACTTCGACTACTCAAGTAGAAATCAAGCTTGTCTCCGACTTCTCTGTGAATGTCAATTGTCATAATGCTCAATTTACTGACTTATCCACAAGTACGGGATTAATCAATAGTTGGAATTGGTCCTTTGGCTCAATAACACAAAACCCCTTATTTACCTTTCCTTGGAATTGGTCTAATCCTAGCGGCGTCTCATTAACAGTCACAGACGACAATGGATGCACATCTACCGTAGCTAAGTATTTTAATCTATACGGAACTCACATTGTTTCAACATCAACCAATCCTAACTCTGGCCCATATTGCGTGGACGACCCGATTAATTTTTCTGCTGTTGCAAACAATGCTGACACCTACACTTGGTCCTTTGGAGATGGTGCAACTTATGTTGGATTATCACCTAGTCACTCCTATACTATGGCAGGAACATACAACATATCATTAACCGTCTCAAATCAACAGGGATGTACTGACACTGAAACATTCACAATTATAGTTAACCCAGCGATACCTCAATTGAGCATAAGCCCCGGAAGTCAAATTGTATGCGATGGAACCTCTGCCACTTTTACAGCACCTTTAGGCTACAACTACCTATGGTCAAATGGAGCGACCACCCAAAGCATAACAGTAAATACTACCGGGGCTTTTTCTGTCGTTATAACAGATTCCAATGGATGTTCTACTGAATTGGAGAGTGTTTCTTTAGATTTTTTTCCAAGACCGGATGCCACCATCTCTGGTGATTTGATAATTTGCGATCAAGGATGTACAGATCTCTCCGCACCACTAGGTCAAGGATATATGTATGATTGGTTTGGAAGTGGGATAAGCCTATCTAATAGCTCAACACTTAATGTCTGTACTACATCAGGATTAAACAATCCATACCATGTGGTGGTAACGGATAACAACGGATGTACTACACAGTCAGTTCCAGTAATTATCTCTACTATGCCTTCACCCTTATTTAGTATAAATATCACCCCAACAGCCTGCGAAGGACAACCAATTAATCTTGACGTTTCTCCGATTGACCCAAACCTGACATACCAATGGACACATGGCCCTACAGGCCCTTCAATTATCGAATCTACAAGTGGGACCTATACGATTATAGGCACTGATCAAACCACTGGTTGCAGCACCAGTGCTAATGGTGTTATAAATCCATTGCCTGATTTATGCTCGCTTCCACAAGGTTGTTATACTACTTGTGACCCGGACACGATATGCGCGCCAATCGGGCACACAAACTATCAATGGTATCATGACGGCAATGCCATTCCAAGTATACCTGGCATGAATAACTGTGTCCCTGTAATCCAAAGCGGTATATATACGGTAGATGTTACTAATTCATTCAATTGCACTGCAACTTCCGGTGACATAATCCTTGATGTTATCCCGTGTGACAATACCATTTGTGAAGGTCTAACAATGGACTACACCTTCTTATTGAACGGGAATAATGAAACAGACTCTTGCTGTGCTTCTCTTGATTATTCAAACAGTTCAGGATTTAATCTTCAAGGTCTATCAATTCACAGTAACGATGCCAACCTTAATTTCGACCTTGCAACTCTAGACCCTTCACTCAATGTCTTTAGCAATACTTCAAATAGCATCATCCTTACTAGCACAACATTAAACGCTCCGATACCGTCCAGCATTTCAAATTTCATTGACATGTGCATCGGTGAAGTATTTAATGATCCTCAACAAGTTATTATAGATTGGTATGATTTTGATAGCGAAATTGTTTGTTCTGACACACTCACATTTCATTGTCCAATAGAACCGCCTTGTTTATATGTGAAAAACGATAGTATCTTTTGCGACAATGGGCAAACGTTTTATGAAGTAACAGTGTGTAACCCTCACACTTCAACTTTTGACGTGGGATATATTGACATGATTGTAAGTAGCCCTTCTGGAATTATTCTTACCCCTACCTCGACACCAACAATGACAGCTATCAATCCCCCAATATACCCAGGAACATGCAAAACGTTCACCTTTGACTTATCCGGTAACGGCATCAATGGTCAAACCTTGTGTTATCAATTGACTGCTCACGACGTCAACCCATTTGAGGTAGATACTGCTCTTTGTTGTACGTTTATTGAAGAACGCTGTGTTGATATTCCTATATGCGATCCGTGTGCATATGTCGGCATTGAAGGCGTCAATCTTAACGATAGCACAGGATGTTGCTATCAATTCGACCTGTACAACAACTATGACCCAAACTATTTCGATGAGATTGCCCTATGCGTTCTATCCCCAACTACAACCATCACCAACATCACCAATCAACTTGGGTCACCTTGGATAACTTTAAACCTTACTGGTACAAGTGTTAGTTTTTTCCCAATGCTTGGAACTGTACCATTGGGTATCTCCAATCTTCCCGAAATTTGTTTTGACACCGACATAGCTCCAGCACAGTCCATAGAAATAAAATGGAAAAAGAATGGAGAAGTTGTTTGTAGAGACACAACAGAAATCTATTGTCATCCAGATTGCGGGTATTT
>JAJRRH010000179.1 GCA_024279715.1 Bacteroidota bacterium | reverse complement strand
TTGCTGATTTTCTTTATAGGTATCTGCATAAAAATACCTAGAAGAGTCGGGTGTGTGAATTTCGTCTATGAGCATCACTTTTCCGTCTTTCTTCCCAAACTCATACTTGGTATCTACCAAAATCAGACCTCTACTAGCAGCCATCTCTGTGCCTCGCTGAAACAGATCTCTTGTATGTTTTTCCAAAAGGACATACTCCTCTTCAGGCACGATGCCTTGACGTATTATCTCTTCTCTTGAAATATCCTCATCATGCCCTTCGTCAGCTTTTGTAGCAGGGGTGATTATAGGAGAAGGAAATGGATCATTCTCTTGCATATCATCTGGCATTATGACGCCACACAACAGCCGCTTCCCCTCTCTATACTCTCGCCAAGCGTGCCCTGTGAGGTATCCCCTTATTACCATCTCCACACGATAAGTTTCACACGCATGCCCTATTGTGACATTCGGGTAGGGCGTCCCCAATTTCCAGTTCGAAACAATATCAGAGGTGGCGTCCAAAAAGTAATTTGCAATCTGATTAAGTACCTGCCCTTTGTAAGGGATTTCTTTTTCCAGTATAACGTCAAATGCCGATATCCTATTGGAAGCTATCATTACGACCAGACCATTATCAATAAAAAAAACATCTCTTACTTTTCCATGATATGTTTTCAAAAGTCCATTAAATTTCATTCTCCTTTATTTATTCTTATATTTGAATTGCTATTGTTCTTCTTCCTTGGGTCTAGAAGTATGTGCTTTATCATCAAATGCAACAATTATTTTCTTCACTAATCGGTGACGTACTACATCTTTACCTGTCAATCTAATAATCCCAACTTCATCAATATGCTTCAATCTATCAAGAGCGTATATCAATCCTGACTTGGTTCGTTTAGGCAAGTCTATCTGAGTTAGATCTCCATTGATTACAAATTTGGCAGACTTTCCCATTCTTGTAAGGAACATTTTCATCTGACTGATAGTTGCATTTTGCGCTTCATCTAGCAAGACGTACGCATTGTCTAAGGTTCTACCTCTCATAAACGCCAAGGGGGCAATTTCTATTACTCTCCTTTCCATATAGTCAATCAACTTTGCATTTGGTATCATATCAAACAATGCGTCATAGATAGGCTGCATATATGGGTCAAGTTTATCTTTTAGATCTCCGGGCAAAAAACCCAAGGATTCGCCTGCTTCCACAGCAGGACGAGTGAGGATGATTTTCTTGACTTGTTTTTCCTTCAACGCACGAACCGCCAAGGCAACAGCGGTATATGTTTTCCCTGTTCCTGCCGGACCAATTGCAAAAACCATGTCCTTAGACTTGCTTATTTCCACAAGTAATCGCTGGTTATAGGTCTTCGCTTTGATGAGTCTCCCATTAACTCCATATAGAATTATCTTATCCTCTAATACTTTCTTAGAAATCGCAGTCTCCTCTTCAAGTATGGTTATCACATCGCCTTCCGTTAACTTGTTATACTTTTCATAGTGAGCTACGACTGGGGCAATTTTAAGTTCAAATTCTTCTATCTCCTTTTCTTCACCTAATGCCTTTAACATGGTACCTCTTCCCACTATCTGAATTTTAGGGAAATACTTCTTTATTAGTCTAAGGTTTTTGTCCTCTACGCCAAAGAGAACTAGCGGCTCCAATATTTCTAAAAAAATCTCTTTCTCTTGCAATTATTTATTCTTTTAATGTAAAACTAGATTGGCATTCGTTATTAACAGATAATATCTAGCAAATTATCAATTCTTACCTACCAACATGATACATTGGAAGTAAATTCGTTCAAAGAAACGAAGTTTTTCTCTTACTCAAGTATATTGACAAAAGAAAGATGTTCACTTTATAACATTCTGGCATTTTGACCTAAAAAAACGAGGCATTGATTATCACACTTATTTCTGACATGGGCTACCAAGACTACTACTTGGCAGCTGTAAAGGCAGCATTGCTTACGAAATGTCCTGACGCAAATATCATTGACATTACGCATGCTATAGAACCCTATAATATCCCACAAGCTGCTTTTATCTTACGAAATGTCTGCTTTGACTACCCAGAAGGCACGGTACATCTGATTGGTGTTCAACCTGAAATCGCGAAAGACCGTACGCATGTAATTGTGAAATCAAAAGGTCATTACTTCGTCTGTGCGGATAATGGCATCTTTTCATTACTCTTAGATGAAGTTCCAGAATTGATTTATGAAATCACTTTGAATAAAACGTTCACAAATCTCACTTTTCCATTCAAAGATGTTTTTGTGGATGTCGCAGCACACCTCTCAAAAGGAGGTATACTTGATGTCATTGGAAGAAAATTTCACGGTCTCAATGAGATAAGAGGCTTCTCTCCAATAATCGACGAGGGGATGATAAAAGGTCAAGTCCTGCATATAGATTCTTACGGCAATGTGATTACCAACATTACCGAATCGATGTTTAAGAAAGCTCGAAAGGGTAGAGATTTCAGCATTTCGTATAACCATAGCATGAATAAAATAAGAAAAATACGAACGGTATATAGTGATGTATCGGAAGGTAACTATCTTGCCCTTTTCGGATCTATGGGGTATTTGGAAATTGCAATCAATATGGGAGTAGAAGGCAAAGGTGGTTCTGCAAGCTCCTTACTAGGACTACATATCAATGACGAAATAAGAATTAATTTTACAGAAGTGGGGATATGATAAAACGAATTGTTAGACTTACAATTGACGAAAGCAAAGTAGATGATTTTATTGCCAACTTCAATAAACACAAAAAAGATATACGTAGCTTTGAAGGATGTGAGCATCTTGAATTATGGCAAGACGCCCATCAAAAAAACATCTTTGTGACTTATAGTAATTGGTCGAAAGAGGATGACCTTAATAATTACCGTAACTCAGATTTATTCAAAGGGATATGGAAAGTCACCAAGACCTATTTTTGTGACAAACCGATTGCATGGTCACACAATCAAATATCATGATGCAATAATAGATAGAAATGATATTTAACTAAAAATATTTTTTAAAAAACTTAAAATTAATACTTTGATAAACACCACTGCCCATTTACAAATGGTAGATTTGTCAATTGCAAACATAAAATAAATGCTAGCACTATATAAAAAAGAAATTTGGTCTTTCCTTAGTTCGTTGATTGGATACATTGTCATTATTGTATTTTTGCTGATGACGGGGTTGTTTATGTGGATATCCCCTGGAGAGATGAATCAAATAGATCGTGGATTTGCTGATTTAGATACTTTATTCTTGATCAGCCCTTGGGTATTTATGTTTTTAATTCCAGCAATTACCATGCGGTCATTTGCCGAGGAAAAAAGAACAGGAACTATTGAACTTTTGCTAACCAAACCCCTGACTAAAACACAAATAATCTTAGCTAAGTTTTTTTCAGGACTAACTCTGACCGTCATCGCTATCATCCCTACTTTCTTCTATTATTTTACTATGATTAAACTTGGCTACCCAGAGGGGAATATAGATCATGGTGGTATTTGGGGATCTTATCTAGGGCTTGTGTTTCTAAGTGCCGCATTTGTAAGTATCGGGATATACGCCTCCTCCCTTACAAATAATCAAATCGTGGCATTCATACTTTCCGTTTTCCTATCCTTTTTCCTTTATTTTGGATTTGACTCCATAGCGTCATTTGACCTTCTTGGAAGTTTTGATAGCCTAATGCTAAACCTAGGAATG
>JAJRRH010000178.1 GCA_024279715.1 Bacteroidota bacterium | reverse complement strand
GGTAAAATTGTCAAACTAGCCGAAGCATATAACAAAGGCATATCATCATGATTGATAAAAGGCAAAATAATCAGACGCTCTGAGCATCCCTGCGCCTCCGCTTGTCGACGGTATTTCAAGCCGCCCTTTGCACCAGTCCCACACAAAACCAGAGCCGGAATCTCAGGTTTTTCTTGCCACAGTTCCAGCAACGCATCAATCACAAACGCCTGATTCTTGTGTGGCAAATCATTTCCTACCATCAGCATGAATTTATAAGGAAGCCCAAATTGCTTACGCCAATGATGCAACATGTTTGCGTTCGGATGACACTCAAGAAATTTCTCATCCACCCCGTTAGGAATCGCCCGAACAATTTCAGAATCCAGTTCGGGAGCGGCAGACAATAGGGCCGTGCGCGTTGCCTCCGAAACCGTGATCACCCGTAAAGTATCCGCAGATCGTCGCTGAAGACGACTTAGGAAATACCGCATGTAGCAACGCTTCAGCAGATTCGTGCTTTCCAAATGAATCAAGTCATGCACCGTCACCACCAGCGGACGCTCCTCGGGCCACTTCAGCGGAAAGTTATAATGGGGACTGTGATAAATAGCCCAGTTCTGCTGAATTTCCGGAGGTGAAAACTGTTCACGCAAACTGTAGGGGCGAGCCTCAAACGCGACTTCCGTACAATCCAGCTGTTGTCCATCTGCACCCGTTTTATTCAGATTGCCCCCCAAACAAGTCAGCCGCAGGCCATTATTCGCGTCCTGTTCCCAGGCATGAATCAACGACCGCACATAAGTCCCAATACCCGAATGATTCCACATGCGCAGGTCCATCGCAAGGCAGGGGAGCGTTGTTGAGTTTTCTGACATACGGGGGGCCATTATCCTCTGCGTTAAAACACAATAAAAGAGTTGCAAAGAATCGCCATCGTCTATAGAAAAGGGGCTTGCTATGAACGTTTATCACAAACATGCATAGCCGAAGTCGATCCAATAGCATTTCCCCTGTATAAATAAGGTGCGTTCGGCCTTTTGTACAGATAAAAGAAAAACGGAAAATGCCAAACACAAGGCCAGTTGCATTCGCAACAAGCCGCCGATGGACCGGATCGAATAAAAAAAGCGGAGAGGTGACCGAGTGGTTTAAGGTGCACGCCTGGAACGCGTGTGTACGTGCAAGCGTACCGTGGGTTCGAATCCCACCCTCTCCGCCATTTCCTATTAAGTCTAGTATTTTGAATAATATATAAAACGCCTACTGACAATAGATTGACAACGGATGTGAGAACTTGTAGTCTTTCAGAGAGTTCTGGAAGATTATGAGGGCATTGATATGGCATTTGTCTGGAAAGATAAAAAGAGTCGGGTTTGGTATCTCGATTACACGCCTACAGGAGGAAAGCGCGTACGCAAACGGATCGGGACTTCAAAACAGGCCGCTGATTTAGCCCTCAAAGAGATCGAATATCAGTTATCCTTTGACCGAGCGGGAGTCTCGATCCCCGACGTAACGCTTGGTTATTTCTTTGAACGTTACGAGCAAACCACACGTCCGAAACTTCGTGATAAATCATGGAAACGTTATCGAGCAATCATGGATCATTTCTGGGAGTTTCTCGGCCCGAGCTGGAGCAAGTTGAAACTGCAACAACTCAATCGTGAGCGGTTCGAGCAGTATGTGGCTTGGCGAAGGACGGGACATGGAGCCTCTAACGGCAAGAACAAAAAGTGTCTTCCGGCAAAGACAAAAACAGTCAACACCGAACTCGATGTGTTAGCCTCGATGCTTAACAAGGCGGTGGAGTGGAATTATTTAACACGCAATCCCGCTAAATCTATTTCACGTCTAAAAGAAGATGATCGCAAGCCGTTTCGTTTTTTCTCGATTGAAGAAATTAAGTTGCTACGTATGGTTGCCGATTTATTGGAAAATAAAAGTAAACGTCTAGATATTCATCAGGCCGTCGAAGAATTTGTGATGGATCTTGATGAATTAATTTTGGAAGTTTTGGTATCCAATGAACGTGTGCGGAATGATACACCCTGCTGGTTTCCAAATGGGCGTTTAATTGTGGATTATCTGCTCATGACCGGAGCACGTGCGGACGAAGTGCTGTCCTTGGAATGGTCGTGGTTGGATTTGAAACGTGGTGTGGTTTCTTACAGACGCCGTGATAATTGGGTACCCAAAGGAACGGAGCGCGACATTGCACTGAAGCCAGAACTAATCAAGAAGTTGAAAAGTTTGAAACGTCAACCTGGACAACCCCGAGTTTTCTTAGACCGAACTGGCA
Source organism: Bacteroidota bacterium (assembly GCA_024279715.1). Taxonomy (GTDB): domain Bacteria; phylum Bacteroidota; class Bacteroidia; order Flavobacteriales_D; family JABDKJ01; genus JAJRRH01. The sequence continues at coordinate 8,870 of JAJRRH010000178.1, read as the reverse complement.
AGCCCATCCCACCGCGCACTTTCGAGAGAGGCATTCAGAGACTTATCAAACTGTGCCGCTTACCTCATGCTTCCTTGCATGACTACCGTCATACTTTTGCTTCACATCTTGCGATGGCCAGTGTTCCTCTGCCCACTATCCAGAAACTGCTCGGGCACAAAGACATTCAGACCGTAATGATCTACGCACACCTCTCACAAGATCATGTTAGGAAGTCTGTAAATGTACTGCCTTTTTGATGAATCTTACAAGATATTATCACAATGGTTTGAACAGGTTCAAATGCGAAATAATAATATGGGTAGTCAATTATTTTTGAGTTTTGGTGTATCCTGCAGGACCGGGAGGCCCCTGGCTTCCCTTTTCACCTGGCTTACCTTGGGGACCTTTTGGGCCAACAGTTCCTTGGAAACCTCTCAGACCTTCTGGTCCTTGGATGCCTTTGGTCCCATTTTCTCCTTGCTTGCCCATGAGTCCTGCTGGGCCAACTGGGCCTTCTGGCCCGCGTAATAAAACCTGGAGATCATGTCTGTTTTTTATGATTTGGACTAATTTGTCTTCTGAAGATGAACTTCCAACCAAAGCATAATAGATAAAGACAGCCAACAGTAGTAAAACACCCCATGTAAGTACACGAGTTGAGGTACGATTAATACCCACTTTGTAATCATTAGAATCTCTACAATCGACCGTACTCGAATCGTAAGACTTTATTGCTTCATCTATATTAGATTCTCCGTAGTCTGGTAAGGTCACGAAATCTATAGCGTAGTAATCCAAAACGAGATAGATCGAAATCATGATTGGAATTAAGGGAATGATAATCGGCCATTTGGGTTCTATATTGACAGCAACACCTGCACATGCAGCTAGCAATAATGAGGCGATCGTCAAAAGGGTCTTACTCTTCTCATCAGAACTCTTCCTACGACTGAATTCATCTTCGTATTCCAATTTAGCGACATTAAGAGTCTCTGACTTGTTCTCTTCATCCTGACTAATCATTCGTCGTTTCTGGACTTCTATATATTTATGTCCCGGATTAATAACGAATAATAAAGAAAAAGTCAGGGCATTACGACATTTAGTGCCTTGTTTCTCAAGAAATGAAAATAGTTTTTCACCGTATTGCACAAGAAATGTAAGTAGTCTTTTGAATACCATAATGATTGTAACAGTTAGCCTTTCTTCAATTGCTTGATAAACAACGAGGCAATATCAGTTGTTCCATAAAGATCAAGCCAGGCCCATTGACCATTGGGGTTGATTTCAAAGAAAACCCATTTTCCTGAATTTGTAATTCCAAAATCAATTGCTGCAAATCGCAATCCATAACTATTAATATATGACCTCACAGATGCTGAGACATCATCTGGCATTTTTAGTGAAGAATAATTTACATTAGACATATTATCCCTCCTGACATCCAACCGTTGAGTGCCGTCGTGCTCTTTTGCACTTAACCCAGTGGACACAATAATTCCGTCGAGTATAGTTACGCGAACATCTAGTATTTTTGGAATCATTTCCTGAAAAAGGACCGGACAACTCTGAATTTCATCAAGAAATTTTTCATGGATTTTTTTAAATTGCTGAGTATAGATTACTGTATCATCTGCTGGGCTATCTCTTTCAATAAAGCCACTAGCTAGGGGCTTCACTATTACACCACACTTGTGGAAATCAAGGAATTTCTTTGCCTTGGAAGTATCGTTTGTAACGATGGTCTCTGGGATATTTAATCCATAACTTTTAGCCCGACTCAGTTGTTCAACTTTGTGACTCGCACCACTATTTCGTGCAGGATGGTTAATCCAATGTTTTTCATTAATATGAGCGAGAAATCCCTCAAGAACCTCTGACCATTCTTTAGCAGTGTGTTGTTCTGAATACTTATCGCCATTATCATGAATCTGTAATGGCTTTGGTCGCCGAAGAATGACAGTTGTGATTTGCTCGGGTCGAAGCGAATTATTGGACCATTTAAGATTAAGGCTTCCTGATTGATATTTGAATGTAGATGTCAGACAATCCTTGTCCGTATCAAATCGAGAGAATCGGATTCCTCCCTCCTTAAGTCTTGAGCAAAGATAGTCGGAGGTAACATCAGATGAATTTGTAAGTACAAGAATGTGCTCAGTGCTCATGTACTTGCCTTAAAAGGAATCGCCATGTAAGAATGATTACTCTCGTTTTGTTGATCTCCCTCTTTTGCTTCAGTCATGGTCTTAGTTGCAGAGACAAACTCGGATGGGATTGAACAATAGCATTCATTTCCTACATCTTGATCCTTTTCTTCCCTTGTTTTAGTACCGGTCTTATTTCCAAAGTCGGACTGTAGTGGGATTGCACAATGCAATTCACTTCCGATGTCTTGATCAGATTCTTCTCGTGTGGCTGTCCTAGTCTTGACTTCAGAGACAGATTTCACAGGGAAAGCGAAATATTGATTATTTTCGATATGTTGATCTTCTTCTTCTCTTGACCTAGTCATGGTTCTAGCTCCCAAGACAGAATTCAATGGGATTGTAATATATTGCTTATTTTCATCATGTTGGTCCGTTTCTTCTCTGGTCTTAGTTATAGTTTTTGTTCCTGACAAGATTAGATGATCCGATTCTCCCTTCGTTCTTGTCTGGCTATTAGAAAAACGACTGAACTGAACACCAGTTTCTATCGCGGTTTCTTCGAAATGTCTCCAAAATCCTAAAGTATCCATTGAATCATCTTTCATCTATTATTGGTTTGTTTTGTTCAAACTCATAACAATGTGACGATTTTGAACAAGTACATTATTCGAGATTTTCACACTAACGTTTTATACACTCCTGGTTCTTGCCTTTGCTGAGGTGCTTAAGGATGTATCGTTAAAGTTGAAAATTTCTATTACACTTTCAACGAAATATGCAGTTGCCAAAGCATAAGTCATGGGTAACTCTTCAGATGCGAAATATTCCACAAGATATTTTGCTAATGCTCGAAGGGCTATATTCTCTTCCTCTCGTAGATTTGATTTTCTCACAAGAGCGGTAAAGAGGAGACATGAAAGTTCAATTTTGTTAGGGTCATTTATAGTCTCATTTACATTACATATCTCTGCAGATAATATATTGTCAAATTTTGTTTTTAGAGCTTTGCGATCATTCGCTAAGCAATTTGCAATTTCAACAAGACCACCCATGGCGTTTAGGCGAACTAAGTAACGAGGGGTATCTTCTGAAATGCTTGTATATCCCCAGCATGAATACCAATGCACTATATTATCAAATAGATTTTCAATTTTTGTGAGCACTTTTTCTGATTGATCTTTACAGTTACCGTTATTGTGCGAAGCAATATTGAGCACCTTGTAGGTCTTGATTGCTGTACTAATTTTATTATTGTCCCAACTCTGATGATCATAGTGATCAAGGAGAAATTTCAAAGTTTGTGATGCATACTGTTTCAGACCGTCAATTTCAAAAAATATATGCAAAGCGGCGGCAGTATCTCTGTAGGAGAGAAGTCTTTCATCACCTCCTTCTTCATCATTGACTAATCGATCAATTGCACCATTCATATTATTTTGTCTTAATTTCATATAATGACTGCTAAATTGTGGGTATACACTCTTCCACAAATCACTACCATCGGATCGTACTTTGGGACATTTGCTACGTTCAAATGTCGTCGATACTCGCTGAAAGGCCTTAATTACACCACAACTCACTGTCATGCTGTCCACTTCCTGATTAGCTATGCCTTGTATTTTCTTCATGAAACGCGGTTCAGACTTCCCCCATCCCCCTTTTGCCCTACCATCTTCCCAGCAATCTTCAACTAAATAAATTGAAGCATTAATTAATGAATTCATCCATAAGTCACTTCGATTATCTAAATAAGACTTTTTATTGCAAATACTTTTACACAAATTATTAATCCATTCTACCCGAGGAATGTCATTTAATGAAGAAAATACCGAGATTGAATTCTTTTGGCTTGAAATATGATTCATTTAATACATTCTTCTTGTTGGGTTCAGTAGGAAAAATTCGATAAAATCGAATAACTTTTTACAGTAAAATTTAATAATTAAATTATTCGTATATTTATGTGCTACAAAAATTTGATTTGATGGTACTATCAAATATTAATATCTCTGTTGTTCCTTTGTCTTTAATTGTTTGCCATTCTTTGAGTACGTATCTTATGCTTGATTCCATATCATTCACGAAGCAGTACCAAGAATAAGCTCCACATGATAAAAAAAGTTTTTTTGCTTCTGCAATTGCTTGGAGTGAGTACTCAAGAGAATTTGAAATGGCTGTTGAGCGGTATATTAGCAGGGCCATTTTCTCCTCGGGAAGTGAGTACAGGTCTTGAATCGAATTCAAACAATTATCTTGCAATGCTAACGATACTAAATATGTTCGATGATTGCTCCGAACATCTTCCTTCCAATCTGTCAGGTCGTCGACAAAGGTATTTGCTATTGCTGTGAAATCATACGCTCTACTCATTTTTTCCCATTTCCCATAATTTCGGTTCAGTGAAGCCAGAACCAATCCACTGGCTTTTAGAATTGCACATTTCTTTGCATAACTTTCTACATCGGGTACATAGCATCCTGTTGACTTATACTGTTGGATAAGAATTTTATCATGTCTAAACCATGCCTTCCGCATCTGCTCAAACTCATTCATGAAGAATCCCTTTTCTCCACACAAATGTTGAAATATTTTCAAGGATTCTGCTAAGTGCAAGTCAGCAGCAATATCGACTTCCAAAGAACTATGGATGTGCTCATCAAACTGATCATCCTTAATAACCACATACAAATACAGATACAGATTTCCCAAAATCAGTCTGTGAAGGTCTATGTACAAATGGTCACTGAATGCTTCTGAGAACCACAAAGGAAAATGGAGCCCTGCTGTGAATTGCTCTTTGATTTTTCTCCGAGAGATTACGCCATGAACAATACTCCTAATTGAATTCGGCTGTTTAAATAAGAACTCATCGTAATTAGTCCACGCTTTACAAAGTAATGTCTCTTTCTCTGTCCTATTAATAATTTCGTTGTATAAAGGGCTTTGTTTTATGACCATGGTTTCACTCCGTTTAAGATATTGTTAAGTTTTCTTTCCACGTTTTCTGATAAGTATAAGCAATGGGATTAGTGAAAATGCGAAGATTGTTGCCATTGCACCCATGGCTAATCGGTATCCATTAGAGCCAGACAGCCCTCCAAAAGAAACGATGCTGCCCCAAAGAAGTGGCCCAATGATTGAGGAAGACTTTTCAGTGATAGAGAAAAATCCGAAAAATTCGGCTCTCTTCTCAGCCGGAACCATTTCCGTGAAAATAGCCCTGGAAAGTGAAAGAATGACCCCAAACACGAGAAACAAAAGTGAGATGAGGACAAAGAACATATTGAAACTGTTTACTATTGAAAGAAGGAACAGGAGCATAGATCCAAATACAATGGAGGCAGTCAAATATAAAAAGGCCTTCTCTCTTTTAATCAAGAACGCTGAACCCAGCGCACCCAAAATTCCTGTGAGAATAATCGCTATGGCTACACGCGCTTTGCCTGAATCGGGCACTGAATATACGTTCTCAAGAAAGATCGTGAGGTTCTCTTGAATAGTAAGAATTGCGTCCGAATACAACCAAAATGCTATCAAAAAGAGTAATAATATTGGCGTACGGAATATCCATTTTACATCATGGATTATACTTGAAAGAGTCGTAGTAAGATTTGAGCCCTTCCGAGAAAATTCTTGTGTCTTTAGAAAAAATAAAGCAAAAGAACCGACAATCAGGAATAGAAGACTTGAGAAAATAAGTGCGGGAATGCGTCCTGATGGTAATCCTGCAATTGAACCCTGGGCAATAGGATAAACTAGGATGATACCAACGATTGCCCCCAACCAACCTGCGGAAAGACCAATTCCGGATGCTTTTATGTATTGTTCCCGTCCGGCAACACTACCTAAAAGGGCATCATAGAAAAGGATATTGAGTTGATATGCAAAGTTCACAACGAGGAACATGAGCATAACGATCATGACCAGTTGTGAGGTTGAAGATGTGTAGAGACCTAAGACGGGAATGGCAAGTGAGGCAATAATCATTACACAAGCAGTAATTCTTAGGAAACGAACACGACCTCCTGTCCTATCCGCCCAATATCCGATGAGTGGTGCCGTCAGAATAAGCAACACTGTGGAAATTGTCATGAGGAGATTGTAAGAAAAATCGCTAACACCAAGGTCAGAAGTTAGCCATTGCGGAAAGTAGAGAATAAGGTTTGTGTAAAGCAGTGAATTGGCGAAGTCAAACAGTGCCCAATATTTGAACTGTGGTTTCATGTTCGATTCCTGTTTTTAAATTATATAAATGTTGCGCTTCATATTCACTCAAGCACAATTCACCAAGATTTTGTAATGGTGCTATTGATTAATCTGTACTAGAAATGTTTACATAAATTTCTCCTGGTATATCTTTCCGTATTTTTAACAGATTGATTAATCCAAACGTTAAATTCACATAAGTCTTCCTGAGACTAATTTCAATTCGTTTCATTATCATCACATATGTTGATATCTGTAATACAGGCTGTAAGCATGAACAGCCCAATTATTTATTTCAAAGTTGACACCTTTCTTCCTTGTAGAAAATAGTGCTGATTCTGGAGAATATAAACATAATTATATTGATTAATGCTCGGCAAGTAATCAAAAGTCAAGCATGTAAATTATGTAAAGCAAATAGATTGTAGATGAAAACACTTACGGCGAGTTGCGGATTTATTAATCTTGCATATTGGGAAGTTTGTTTAAGAAATTTAAGATTTCTCTTAAGATCAAAGTGCAATTTCTGGAATGTGTATTTTTTATTGGACTAATAAGAGCATTGTGCTCTTACTTCATATTCGCTTTCATCGTTTTCATACTGGAAGTTAATTGGCTGATAATAACTAAATGTCCGTGAGCCACTCGAACGGTTGATCGACGATTACTGAAGGTACACTTCCATCAGTTAGACAGAGACAGGCTAGGATAAAATTATAGAGTTCTGGATGTTCCGCTAGATAAGCACTTCGCTTCAGTTCTTCTTGATCGAGTCCGATTACAGACAGGTCTTCTTGGTTTAGTTTGTCGATGGTATGCCAATGTTGATTTGTATCTGTTTTTTTCATTCTCTAATCTCCAAGAGATTCACACTTCTTCGAGTGGCTCTCTCATTATTTCTGAGAGCCAGTGAAAACCGAGAGGGGGCGGTCGAGCGAACATCTCCATAAAGGTTTCGGCGTTTCGCCGACATCTTTAGGAAAAGGTGTTTGCGTCGCTTTCGAACGTTTCCCAATACCATTTTGACCTTTTTTCGATCACAAACCAATCTACTATAAATACCAAACTTACATTTCGAAATCCGCCTCACATAGAGGAAGATTTCTTTTCTCATTACTTGGAAAAGAAATCCCTCATCACCCATTTTCACGCTCTCGTATCCACTGCTCAAGCGCTTGTTCACGAAATCGCCACATGCGTTGCCGTGCATCAGATGATGCCAGATCAACGGCAGGAATTTGCCGTAACACAGCCAAGCGCAATACATGTTGCACAGAACATGACAGATAATCTGCGGTTTGCTTGGCGTTCAATAGGCGATCATTTTCCATATCGTTCACCTCTGTTGCCTCATCATGCGATAAATTGCAGCGATTAGAATTCCACACATTGCAAATGCAGCGACTCCAGAGAACTGTTCTTGCCCTGATGCGGATTGACTTCCAATGTTTCCCATCGAGGATAAGAAGTTTCCAATCACTCCAGAGTTTTGAATAAACATCTGGAACAAAATGAGGATGAATATCAATGAGACAATCTTGTTGGGGTTGAGTTTCATGATCTTTCCCTTTCATATAAAAAACACAATTAAATTGAAGGGGGAAAACGACTTCCCCCTCCTGATAAAAAACACTATGCGGCTGCGCTGAAGTTGACGGTTATGTCATGGGTTTTGTCAGTGATAAGGTCACGCACGATGATGTGCACCATGCCTGATAAATCATATTCCATCGAGATGTCCAAAGAGTTTTTGAAAGGATCACGGGGTGGAAGTTCTAGCGTTTCTTCACCAACAATAAGGCAATCTTTTACACTTTGACCTTCTTCGCCTTGAAGTACCTGTATTAAAAATTCATTTTGTATCTTGGTTCTCGAAGAATACAACCGTGACGACTGGCAGGGAATCGTCATGTTGCGCTCTAATATCACCGAGCATATAGAATATGGTTCAGGAATACCATTGACTGATATTCCCAGGCTGTGCGCCATCACATCCGTATGTTCAATATTGGGAGTAGGTATGGCATAAATACCATCCTGATCAACCAACGTGTCACCTGATTCCACCACGCGCCGTGCGGCCTGAATTGCTGCACCTTCGGCAACCGCCATATCGGGGCTGATTTGTCCGGTAATTAAACTGTTTTCATCGAAAAGGATTTTGAGTAAATCTTGAAAAGGCATTAAGCGACTGGAACCACCAACAAGTAGAACATGTTGAATATCTCCAATATCCACTTTGGCATTCTCGATACATTCGAGCGTGACTGATTCAATACGATCAATCAAGGGCTGCATCATAATTTTCAACAGTGCACGAGTGACAAGAATCTGCACTTGTTTCCCATCAACGCGGGCAATGATCTTAACTTCTTTTCTTGAAGCCAACATGTGTTTTTGACGCGTTATTTCTTCGGTTATATTAAACCAGTCTGCCGGATGACTCTCTTGACTAATCTCAAGATTGTGTTCTGAACTGAAGCGATCTCGAACAAGTTCAAGCATCAGATCGTCCACGTCCTTGCCACCGAGTTG
>JAJRRH010000013.1 GCA_024279715.1 Bacteroidota bacterium | reverse complement strand
TAGATGCCTCCTCTGATGTGGACAGACCTTACATTCCTATTTTGTGGGGAGATGGGTCACCGCAAGATAGCATCCAAAGGACTTCTGGTCCTTCAGAAGTTCCAAATAGTCCAGGGATTCTGGAGAATTATTATACAACAGTTCATAATTTCAATGGCCCGTCAAGCTATTTGATGATCGTTGAGGATCCTAATAGAAATGCAAACATCAACAATCTTGAAAACTCTGTGGAGACTGTTTTTTCATTAACTACCCTGTTGGTAATTCCTTCAAATCCGGGGCTGGGCATAGGAAATAATTCGGTCATAATGTTTAACCCACCCAAAGGAGATGCCTGCGCCAATTTTTTATACCAATACAATCCCTTGGCATATGATCCAGACGGAGATAGCTTGTCATACTCGCTCGTAGCGCCCACGGGAATAGGCGGAGAAGCATTACCTAACTATACTAACCCTGGAGATTGGGCGCCCAATGGAGACCCACTTTTGAATGGGCCGATGACTATTGACCCAGTTACTGGATTGCTAACATGGGACACTCCGTCGTATGGTGGAGAATACAATATTGCTATTCGTATCTTTGAATACCGACAAGGAGTGCTCATGGGGTACACTACTAGAGATATGCAAATAACTGTATTAGGACTTTGTAATAATTCGCCTCCTGAACTTGATGACATACCTGACACATGTGTTGTTGCGGGTTCGCAACTTGCCTTACTCTTGTCTGCCTCAGATCCGGATAACGACAACATAGTAATTAATGCATTCGGAGAATCGTTTCAATTAAATGACAGTCCGTCTTTCTTCAATCAAAGTTCTTCTTTATTCACGTGGAGCACAACCTGTGGCCATGTCAGAAATAGTCCCTACCAAGTATTGGTACAGGTTGAAGATAACTCTCCGCAAGTTGAATTGTTTGATTTTACCGATTTCAATATTACTGTAATAGCACCTGCCGTTGAAAATATTCAGGCAACTACAGAAAGTAATGATGCAACTATCACCTGGGACCAAAGCATTTGCGACAATGCTACTGCTTACAAGATCTACCGTAGAATTGGATCCAATGATTTCACCACTGATTATTGTGAGACTGGCATGCCTGAAGGAGAAGGCTACGAGTTGATTGCTACTATTGATGGTTTTAATAATAACCTCTATTTTGATGAAGACATACCATTTGGTAATGATGTATGCTACCGAGTAGTAGCCTGTTTTTTGGATGGAGCCGAAAGCATCGTGTCCGAAGAGTCATGCGTGCGAATAGATTTGGAAATACCTGTCATCACCAAAGTAAGTATTGGAGTCACAGATGCAACGAGTGGCAGAGACACTGTTGAATGGATTCCTCCATTGGAAATCAATACGACTGATTTTCCATCACCATATCATTATGTTTTGTATCACAGCACAGGCAACTCTTACCCCACAGAGGAAATATACACTTCCCCATCTTCCAACATATTGGACGAAGGAATACTAACTTACATTCATAATGATATCAATACCATGGATTTCACTCATAGGTATCGAGTAGAATTTTACAGCAATGGTGAGCTAATAGAATCTTCCTATAGTAATGAAAGTATTTTCATCAGTATTACCCCAAGCGATAATCAACTAGAATTACAATGGGATGTGGATGTGGAATGGATCAACAACAACTATCTTATATACCGCTCAATTGAAGGGGGTAATTTTGAACTGATAGACAATACGCCTGACCACTTCTACTTGGACACAGACCTTACCAATTTGGTAGAGTATTGTTATTACGTTGTAAGTGAAGGAGGTTTTGATGATCCAATTATTCCTTTTGACATTATAAATTATTCTCAGGTATCGTGTGACAAACCATTGGACAACACACCTCCTTGTTCACCTCTACTTTCTTACGAGGGCAGTTGTGAAGAGCAGAATTTGACATTGATATGGAATAACCCTAATAATTATTGTGCGGACGATGCCACGCAATATAATTTGTACTATTCACCGAATGAAATGGATGACTTCGTACTCCTAGAAACGATTGAGTCAGTCACCGACACTACATTTTCACTTGCTCCAGAAAATTCAGTAGGATGCTTTTTAATTACAGCGCTTGACGGGCCTTTTATTAGTCCTACAGGAGAATCCTATCAGAATGAGAGTATGGTGAGTGATACGCTTTGCATTGAAGGATGCCCTACCTATGAGCTTCCAAATGTAATTACTCCCAATGGGGATCATATCAACGATTTGTTTGTTCCTTTTCCATATCTAAGTATAAAAGATGTGGATATGACGATATATGATCGATGGGGCTTAGTGGTGTTTAAGACTACTGATCCAGACATAAATTGGGATGGAAGAGTACAATCTTCTGGAGAAATCGCCACAGATGGAGTCTATTACTTTGTGGTTCAGGTAAATCAATATACGTTACAGGGTATTGCCCCAAGAACAATTACGGGCTATCTTCACGTTCTGAATAACAAAGAGGAAAAAACAGAATAATCATGTTCACAGGAATTATAGAAACCATAGGAGTTGTACGTCATGTATACCCATTCAAAGACAATGTGAGATTTCTTATCGAATCGAACTTTAAAGATGAATTGAAAGTGGATCAAAGTGTATCACACAATGGAGTATGTCTAACCATTGAGGAAATCAATGAAAAGGGATATGTCGTAACCGCTATAAAAGAAACGTTACTTAAATCCAATTTGGGTAATCTAAAGGTTGGTGACTCTATCAACCTCGAAAGGGGGATGAAACTTGGAGGCAGATTAGATGGTCACCTTGTCCAAGGACATGTGGATCAGATAGCCTCGTGTATAAACATCACGGAAGAGGAAGGTTCATGGACTTATGAATTTGCATTTGAAGCCACCGAAGAGGACCATATCGTAGTACCGAAAGGATCAATCACTATTAATGGAGTAAGCCTTACTGTTATTCGTGGGGATAAAAATAACTTCACTGTAGGAATCATTCCATATACTTTTGAAAACACAAATTTTAAGGAATTTGAATTTGGATCGGTCGTTAATTTGGAGTTTGATATTTTAGGCAAATATGTTTCTAGATTATTATCCCAAAGAAATGTCATTTAACGATTTTTCTCAACGACAATAGTTCATGTTTTTTTACCTCTCAAAACTACTTTCTCTTTTTTCATCACCACTAACATGGGTTTTTGTTTTGGTGATATGGGCATTCAGAACAAAATCTGTTGTTAGGAAAAAGAAGCTCACCTTGTATGCCGTTTTGACACTTTATTTTTTCTCAAACTCATTTATTGTAGATGAACTTTTCAGATTGTACGAACAGCGAGATGACATCGAGTCCATAGAAAAAGAACACTTTGATATCGGTATTGTTCTGGGAGGCTACATGACCTATGATCCAGAATCTACTCTTGAGGGGTTTCATGAATCTTCGGATCGTTTTATCCATGCGTATCGACTTCTCAAAGAAGGCAAGGTGGATAAACTCTTACTTTCAGGAGGCTCTGGAAGCATCCTTAGAGATGATAGAGAGGCGGAGTTGATGCGACTTTTTTTATTGAAAATCGGTGAAGATAGACGGCATTTTATATTTGAAACGGAGTCAAAAAACACTTACGAAAATGCCGTTAATTCTGCTTTAGCACTTAGAAAAAACAAGCCCAACGGCAAGTACCTACTCATCACATCGGGTTATCACATGCCTCGATCGGTAAAGTGTTTTGACAAGGTTGGAGTTTCGGTAACACCATATAGTGTGGATCACTATGTGGGTGAGACAAGATGGGATCCTGAATATTTACTTGTCCCAAATCCGAACGCACTTCACCGGTGGAATATACTAATACATGAATGGCTGGGGGTTATCGTATATAAATTGGCAGGATATATTTAGGGGGATTATCCAATTGCTTTACGTACCGCTTCTGCTAAAGCCATCAGATCCTCTTCGGTGCTATAAACATGTGGTGCTACTCTAACGACATCACCACGTAATGACACAAAAATATTTTTTTCTTTCAATTCAGAAGCAAAACGAATTTGATCCAATGAATCTGGCAACCATAATCCGAACAAATGGTGGCTACGAAAATTGTCTTCTTCGATATGAACTCCTAAAGATCTCATTAATTCAATCGGTCTTGTACTGATACTTTTGGTGTAATCCTGAATAGCATCTACCCCCCAATCTAAAATTTGATCCAATGCTTTTTGAAGCATCGGAACTAGTATAAAATTTGAGGATTCTCCAACGGAATATCTGTATGCTTTGGGTCGGTACTCGTCCTGATAATTCACAAGTTCTGCAAATTTATCACTATTCACTCTTGTCATCCAATTGTCTTCAATAGGTATTCCATTATCGAATTTCTCACTGTAATATGCGATACCCAAAGAGTATGGCCCTAAAAGCCACTTATACCCAGCGCACAATAATGCATCAGGCTTAATGTCTTTAATAGAAAAATCCATTGCTCCTATGGATTGTGTGCCATCGACAATTAAATACGCATCCACCTGCCTGGTTCTTTCTCTCATCGCTACCAAGTCAAATAGTGTTCCATCAGACCAAAGCACGTGTGAAATAGCAAGAACGATTGTCTTCTCATCTATTGCTTCAAGAATTTTTTCATTCCATTGGCTTCCTCGATTTGTCAATGTATCGGGAGGCGAAATAATTCGTAGTTCGAGTCCATGTTCTTTGGCAGCTTCTTGCCATGGATAGATATTACTCGGGAATTGCCCATCTGGGACTACAATATTATCTCCTTTTTTAAAGGGTATATTCTTAATGACATTAGCCACTCCATAAGACACGGAAGGGATGATAGCCAACCGTTCATAATCCACACAATCCACTATTTTCGCAAATGTTTTTTTCAACCTTTCTATTGGAGTGAAAAAGTCAGAAGTATCCATTAAATAAGGCTTGCTGTACTCTTCAATGGCTTGATGACCTGCATTTTTGCAGTCTATTAATGCGGGTGATTTGGTGGCGCAATTAAGATACACCACATCCTCATCAAGATTAAAAAGATTTTTTTGACATTTCATTAGTTATTTCTTTTTTCAAAATTCTCATTGCGTTTTTCTTTCAATCGTCTTCGGAAAAGATAGATCAAAATCAGTGCGATAACGCCATATATAGCACCTTGTATATAAAAAACAGAATAGTCCATGTTTAGAGTTTCACTGCTGTACCATAAGCTAATATTTCTGAAGCCCCCTGCATAATCTGTGCCGTGGCAAAGCGTACATTTACAATTGCATCGGCGCCCATTCGATTGGCATCTTCCGTCATTCTTGCCATGGCTTGTTCTCTTGCTTCTGCTTGCAACTTTGTATACTCGCTAATCTCACCCCCTACAATATTTTTTAATCCTGCGAAAAAATCTCGTCCAATATTTCTTGCTCTCACAGTACTTCCTCTAGCGATTCCAAGAACCTGGGTTATGTTTTTTCCGGCAATAGTTTCTGTCGTTGATAGAATCATGATTGTATATTTTGTGATTTTTGATAAAGATATAACTTTCTCTTTAACTATCGAAACTAGATTGATGAGTGGCTTACAGAAGAAGGATTAATCTTCGTTTATCGTATCTCTATTGGGTACTTTCATTAACCAATGAGTGATTAACTCGAAAAAAACATCTATTTATGATAGTCCATAAAGACACAGCAAACGTGTAAAACAATCGCATCATATTAGCATCATAAACCCTGTTAACTCAGCGGTGAACGATAGACTAGATTCGTGTCAAATTCAATTTTATACAATAATTTATTCAATATTTGCGCTAAGATTAACAGCTCAGGAAGACCTTTTTTATCCAAAGCTTGTAGAGCCCCCGATTTGTTATAAATGGCATCACCAACAAGCGCAAGATGGTCATATCCATTAATCAATAACCATTGCCTTGCGTTCTCATTTTTGTCTCCAACATATTCAGCAAAAGCTCTCCATTGCGGCATCTTATTGGTCATAAACCAATTACCAGCTTTGGTACTACCCCATAAAAAATCTATCACACAAATCAACTCAGGGTAACCATTTTGTAATAACCATTGAATAAACTTCTCATTTCCATCAATGGCTTCTGCCCACGCTAAAAATATTTTTGCGGGATATGCTTTCATCACTTATAAGCGGTAATATAAGTATTCCATTTTTCGAGTACTTGGGTGAAATCTTCTGGTAATTCGGATTCAAAGCTCATCCACTCTCCCGTTTTAGGGTGTGTAAACCCAAGGGATTTGGCATGTAATGCATGACGAGGAATCACCTTAAAGCAGTTGGCAATAAACTGTTTGTATTTAGAAAAAGTTGTTCCTTTCACGATACGATCACCGCCATATGAGTCGTCATTAAATAATGGATGACCTAGGTGCTTGAGATGAATTCGTATCTGATGGGTACGTCCTGTTTCCAACTTACATTCTATCAAAGTGACGTATCCGAATCGTTTTAATACTTTATAATGTGTCACAGCTCTTTTAGCCATTTCGTCATCCTCAAAGACAGCCATCACTTTTCGATTTTGCAAGGAGCGACCTACAAAAGCATCGATTGTACCATCTTCTTGAATATCACTCCAAACTAGAGCTTGGTATCTACGTTCTGTAGTACGATCAAAAAACTGTTTTGAGAGGTGGGTCATGGCATGCTCGGTTTTTGCTACTACCATAATGCCAGTCGTATTTTTATCCAAACGGTGTACAATTCCAGGTCTAAGTCCACCAAGTTCATCGGTATTTGGTAAGTTATCAAAATGATAAACCAGAGCATTCACTAATGTACCGGTATAATTGCCATAAGCGGGGTGCACTACCATTCCAGCTTCTTTGTTGATTACGGCTAGGGTATCGTCTTCATAGACGATATTGAGTGGTATATCTTGCGGTATCAATTCAATTTTACGAACGGGATAAGGCATAGCGATCACAATCTCTTCTCCTGGCTGCACCTTATAGTTCGTTTTTACAATCTTACCATCCACTTGGATGTATCCATTTTTGGTTGCATCTTGTATTTTCGACCTTGATGTATTGGGTATTCTATCCATCAAGAATTTATCAATTCTCAAAGGCTCCTGCCCAGGATCTACGGTATATTTATGATGCTCGAATCTTTGATTCACATCACTTCCTTCTTCTGGTATTTTATTTTCCTCTGACAATGATTATTTTTTTACTTACTCGTTGATTGGTTTTTTCACTTACCAATGTCATGATATACATGCCCTGTGATAATTCTTGAACGTCTATTTCGTTTCCTTTTATATTATGTCTCTTAACTACATTACCAAGGGCATCAAAGAAAACAACCTTATCAAAATATAATGCCGAGGTATTTGAAATATACAATTGGTTACTGACTGGATTTGGAAAAACAGTTATCATACTATTCAGTGATAATTCTTGAACCCCTACAATATCAAGATTAGAATCATACTGAGCCCGCATCATAGCAACGTTATTTATACCAGATGGAATCCAATTATCATCCAGACTATAATACAGTCTATCTCCTTCAAGTGTCGTGTTCATATCAATACCCACGGTTGCTTTAATTGGAGAAGTCTGTTTAAAGCCAATATAATATGACTCATCTACAAATACTTTTTCACCCAGCGGGTAGATAGCAAATCCATCTACTTGTCCAACAAATTCAGGATGTTGTATGTCTTCACTTTGATAGAGTAAAGTTCCAGGACCACCGTTTAATCCATCATCATCCCAGATACTCATAAAGATATTTACATTCTCAGAATTGATTCCTGAGGGGAAGAAGGCTATCTGTAGGGCGATAAGACTATCCGATGT
Source organism: Bacteroidota bacterium (assembly GCA_024279715.1). Taxonomy (GTDB): domain Bacteria; phylum Bacteroidota; class Bacteroidia; order Flavobacteriales_D; family JABDKJ01; genus JAJRRH01. The sequence continues at coordinate 9,970 of JAJRRH010000013.1, read as the reverse complement.
GATAGCTGTCACTTTTGAAGCTATTCTTGCATTCCCTGGGAAATCTCCTAATCCAAAGTTACTCTCTGCCGAATGATCTGAATAATCATAATAATCCAAGAAGGTCTGTTTGAAGTTCATCTCATCGTTATCTGGATAAAGGTTTGGAGACGAACTTAGCTTAACGTTGATGTTGAATTCAGCCCAATCCTCATCCACAGATGGTGCATAAAAGTAGTTGTTGGGATTAGAGTTTATTTCTTGAACTATCACTTGATCGCTCAATGGCTGAATGGATGGCGCTTCAAAATCAATAAAATTTATTTGCTGAACTCCTTCATAATTAATGGTCACTTCCGTTTGATTTATTAAAGCGCCCGCTGCATTTTTGAGGTTACGAAGCACTACTGGCTTGGTTTCTACCATCATTGATTGTGGGTTCATTTTATAATGTTCCCAGGGCATTTGTGTAAAATCGTTTTTCAACAATGAATATATGGGCGAAGCAAAACATACATCTACGAGTAAAGTATCAGCAGCCGAACGGTTGGCAGCCAAACGGACAAAATCAATATTCCAATGGTCAAAACTCCCATCTAGAGTTCCATAATTTCGGAATCTAAATTGAAAATCACTTTGAAGGTATGCAGCGTTTTCGACAGGTAAGATTGTCTGTTGAAAATCCATATTTGTCACTCCAGGACGGCTCCATTGCCAGTCCCAATGATCTGTATCGGTATTATAAAATTCTAACACCAGAGAATCGATATTCTCAGGGTAATTGCCATATCCACCACTTTGGCTAAAGAAACTTATGTAGATATTATCTCCACTACTAAGGTCTATCGGTACGGAAGTAAGGGTGTCCGCTGGACCATAGTCGTTGCCCAGGAATTCGTTGTGAGGATAGCCAGTTTCATCTAATCCATCAAATGTAACTACTCCGATTGTCGGTGGATTAAAACCAAAAGAAATATTCCTGTAAGCGGTTAGGTCCTCCCACAGCACTTCGTTTCCAGCTTCATTTCCAGGAAAGTGATCTTTAGAAAAATCATCAATGAACGGCAAGCTAACCATCTTCAACCCTGGTTGAGATTTCATTTTTTGCATCCGAGTTTGATACTCTTGCGCAATTCTAGGGTTAATGATGATGTCTGTAATTTCGATTTGAGCCTGTCCATTCAAACAAGCTAAAACAAAAACCAAGAGGGATAATTGTTTCATAATTTTAATCTGTTGGCACAGGTTCTTCTGTACTTATTATTAGGTTGATTTCTTCGCCTTGCTTGGCACTATTCTTATATGCAGGGCTTTGTCTTACCACATACGCATTGAGTGTATCGTAGCCTGTTTTACAGCCTTCGCATTCCCCAGATATCAATCCCAAGTTAAGGGATCTTCCATTGAGCTTATGCTTTGCATTGATTACTGTTAGCCCCACAAGATCCGGTACATTGACCATCTTAGAGCTGGTTTTTCCGACAACTAATGTCACTTTGCTTCCACGTTCAATTTTTTCACCTTCTTTCAATGTTCGACCGTTATACAGTTGATCCACCACGCAGCCATCACAATAGCTTACTGTCTTGTATTTTAGTTCAGTATTCATTCCTAACGCATTCAATTTTGCCATAGCAATCCGTTTAGACACACCGATAAGCTTCGGAAAACTCACTTCCGGAGGCCTTAGTTTATTTATAGTAAGATAAATAGTTCTGTTCTCTTTCACTTTAGTAGCGGTCTTCTCCCCTGTTTCAGGGTCGATATAAAATGGTTTTGGTATTTGAGAAACCACCATTCCTGGCAATACTTTCTCTACAAACACCGAATCTTCCACAAGATAACGCATATTATTGTCTTCCAGTATCTTTTTTGCTTCAGAAATGGTTTTCCCACTAATATCTGGCACTGGTAACTTCTCACCATGGTGTGTATAGCTACCTAACCAAGCGAATACGACATATAACAACAAGCACATCAGCATTACTGCCAAGCTCACATTTATCCAAAAGGATCTGCTTTTAATAAAATCTATCATAATAAAAATATGACCGCTAAGATAGAAGGACGCACCATTTTAATGCGCAAAATAATATTTTTTTATTGTAACTCTATTATTGAAAAAATATTGGGTGAATTTGGTGATTGTTGTTACTACGGGATAGTGGTATTTACTCGTTTCGTAAATTGGTAGAAAATGAATTGGTCACCCGCTGGTCTTCTTCCGTATGTAACTTTGATTTTCAACAGGATAAAATTTCACAAGACATCCAGTTTGCGCTTTCAAAAGGCGTATCAAAAAACTTTGTTAAGATGCTATAAAAAAATCTCCCCTCGACTGATAAAACATTCCAATCAAAAAATACTTCTCTCTAAAATCTATACGATTAAAAACACAATCACTATGCAATGTGATCAAGACTCCTCAATCTAACACTCAAGGGGCTACTTACTTCCTCAAAGCATTACGAAACTCCAGCCATCCTCCGCCATTAAAACAAGTAACACCTTCTTTTTCTAAAATACTCTTTGCTGATCCAGCACGGGCACCACTACGGCATATAACAATCACAGGCTTGTTATATGCCTTGATCTTTCCAATGTTTTTTTCGATCTTATTCAACGGAATGTTTTTCGCCTTGCCAAATGACCCTTCTTTGAATTCAGCTTTGGTACGCACGTCAATTACTACCGCTCCCTCCTTATAAGCCTCTACAAAATTATCTTTCTTTGATCCTGTCAACCAACTGAATATTCCCATGTTTTTTATATATTTTGAAGTGCAAATATCCACTTTTCTCTGAAACTGGTCTGTAACAAATATTGCATTAGTAATTGTCCGAATTAATTCATCTAATCAACTCAATGTATTTACTTTACCTTTATATCGCCACTCTAAATAACTTAAAACAAGCAAATGAAAAGAAGATTAACCCGAAAAATTCATCCATTTTTCAGCGATTAAGTAACACCTGCAAGTTTGGAGTTTTTCAAACCCCTAAATTAGGGTGTTTCTAAATCGGGGTTACCCGTTTTGCTTCCCACAACCTAGCTCGCAGTTCTGCTGAGCTTGTCGAAGTATACCTACAATGCCCTTCGATTTTGCAGGTATAAAACCGGTTATTAAAATTGCGATGGCAGTGATGCTTGGAGGGTTTTCTCTCACAAGCTGTGGTAGTGAAACTAAAACTCACCCCAACACAGAGAGTCAGAACATACGTCGGAATACCAATGTCCAATGGACTGCGTAAAAGGAAAAACGTATAACAAAGCTGGTGACTGCCCTGTTTGCCATATGGCTTTGAAAGAAGTAGAACATGTGCGTTAGCCGAAATATCATCCACAAACTCGTTAGGAATTAAACCCTGGGCATTCTTTTCGCCCACCTTTAATTGTTTTTTTTGTATCTTTAATTCTTCAAAATCGATCCATTATTACCGATAGTAGTAATACCATGAAAAAGACACTCTCCCTCCTACTTATCGTACAATTAATTAGCTTCTTCTCCTATGCTACCAACTACTACTGCGACCCTGTGAATGGTGCTAACACTAATAATGGACTGAATCCTGGCACGGCATTATCTGGATTTTCATCTGAAAATAGTTTTCTATCCACAATAATCACAGATGGAGATACGATATTTTTAATGGAAGGCAACCATGGATCAGTTACTATTCAAAATTGGATTTTTAGCACCCCAGTAGTTATTACCCATTATGAAAACGACAACGCATTATTGGGAAGAACTATCCTTCAAAACTGCCAAAGCCTTGTCATTGATGGACTAGAAATGCAGACGTTAAAAGAAACGCAATACTCTGATCATGTTTTGAAAGTAACCACGTGTCAAGAGGTGACCATTCAGAATTGTCATATTCATTCAGCATCATCAATCACCGACTTCTCTCTGTACGAAGACTGGTGGAATAATATGACGGATGGGGTACAAATACGCTATGGAAGCAACAATCATTTTTATAATAATCTGGTGGATTATACTATGTTTGCCTTTGTGATTCTTACAAGTGATCACAACGACATATTGGGCAATGAAATATCCTATTTTGGTGGTGATGGCGTGAGAGTTGTAGGGTCAAGCAATACTGTGTTTTCCTATAATTATGTTCATGACAATCTATCGCTGATGCCCAATACAGGCAACCCGTTGTACACGGATCAATGGGGTGTAGCACAGGCTACCCATCAAGACCTACTACAAACCTTCACCTACATAGATGGACAAGGTGCGGGCGTTGGCAACGACACCACCAACGTTTACAGTAACAATGTACTGATTGCTATCACTGACACGACCCGTGCCTATAAGGGTATGGCGCAGGGCATGTGGATGGGTGATGGTACGTATGAAAATATACTGGTGGAGAACAACTTGATTCTTACCAAAACCTACAACGGCATCGGGTTGGCAGGAGGAAACAATTGCATGATAAGAAACAATACCATCCTCGACCCTTATTACACTATTCCTTCGCATCCCTACTCTCTGCCCCAAGATCAAAACGGTGACCTCACACCCATCTGGATTATCCTCAGAAAACATAATGGCGTAGCAGGTATTGGCAACGAGATTTACAATAACATCGTAGAGACGGTCAACTTCTATCAAGAAGATTTTACTGGTCAGTACGGCACACAAAATAACAATTTGATTCTTGGAAGTATTGCAGACTACGGCAATGAATTTGTTGATCCATATACCAACCCGATAGTTGCTGAAGGATTCAAATTATTGGAGAATTCGGCTGCTGTGAATACTGGTGTAACATCAGTGACCTTAGATCAAGATAGCGTCATACGACCGCAAGGTGATGGCTTTGATATAGGGTGTTTTGAATTTGAGATACCAATCGGAATACAGGACTTTATTTCACCCCCTGAGTGCAACTTATACATTTCTAGTGGGCGCCTGAACGTACAGATCAATAAGGATATGATTAACTCCGTGACTTGCTATGCTTCTAACGGACAATTGATTTTTCAAGAAACTTTTAGGCTGAGTATCTCTAAGTATCAAAAAGACGTTTCATACCTTCCACATGGTGTGTATTTTCTTGTTATTAATGAGAGTATGGGGGTGAAATTTGCGAAGTAATTTTTAGTAAAATAGATAAATAAAAAATTATATTTATCTATGCAACGTCATTGCACAAAATATTTCTTACTTTCGCCAAATCATGACCGTAAAGAGAATATTCATTGCATTATTTTTAGCCTTCACCTATTCCATAGGCTTAGGGCATAATGTAGTGCCGCACTGTCATGACGTGATGAGTGGTGATTTATTGCTTACTGAACACAATCACAACCACCAACATGATCATCACCAACATTCGGATCAGAATGAAACCCAAAGTCATGACCATATTCAACATGACGATCACTTTGACGACAATATTTTTGATCTTTTGGTTTGCTATATCAGTGATGACATTCATAGTACAGATGCCTGCTACACCGATCAAGATTACACCCCCGAGCCCAATCAGAAAAACAATAATTTCGCAACCCCTTACCCTGCTATCTTATCTGATATAGACAACACGAATGGTGTATTCTTTGTAGATATTTCCGTTAGATTTATCGATAATAGAGAGAGCTTTTCTACCTACGATGCGGATAGATCTCAGACCTTACGAGGGCCACCAACGGCTTAAGTCACATCTATTTCTTGGCTATTACGCATAGCCTATTTTTAAATATTTTTTTTTATAACGAATAAGACTAGCTAGTTCGCTATTTCTAATTCACAGAATATTCAATATAATATGATTGAAAAAATAATAACCTATTCCGTTAAAAACAAACTTATGGTCGCCGCTGCGATGGTTGCTTTGATTATCTGGGGCACATACTCTCTCGGGCAACTCTCCATTGATGCAGTACCGGATATCACCAACAACCAAGTGCAGATATTGACCACTACTCGTAACTTATCTACCTTGGATGTAGAGCAATTTATTAGCTATCCCATAGAAATGGAAATGGCAAACTTACCAGGTGTGGAAGAAATACGATCGACCAATAAGTTTGGACTTTCGGTAGTAACCATTGTCTTTAAAGATGACATGGGCACCTTCCTCCCACGGCAACTTATTGCAGAAAAAATAAAAGCCGCAAAAGAAAAAATTCCAGCTGGATTTGGAAGTCCTGAGATGGGACCGATTTCAACTGGTCTTGGAGAAATATATCAATACATAGTGGACGTCAAACCAGAGTTTCAAGACAGATACACCGATATGGATCTTCGTACTATCCAAGATTGGATTATCAAACGTCAGCTATCGGGTATAGATGGCGTGGTAGAAATCAATACCTGGGGCGGACATCTTAAGCAATATGAAATCGCCATCGACCCATTCCGCTTAAAGTCTATAGGAGTCACCATTGACGAAGTGATTACTGCTCTGGAAATGAATAATGGAATTACGGGTGCGGGGTATGTCGAGAAGAACAATAAAACTTATTTCATTCGTGCCGAAGGATTGCTTCACAACTTAGAAGACATACGTAAAGTAGTGATAAAAAATAATGGTGGCAGCCCCATTCTTGTAGACAATATTGCGGAAGTTAAATACGGTCATGCCCCACGATTTGGTGCTATAACAGGTAACGGTGAGGGAGAGAAAGTGTTGGGTCAAGTTATGTTACTCAAAGGTGCCAACACCAATCAAGTACTAAAAGACGTCATTGACCGAGTGGCAGAAATACAAAAATCACTGCCCGAAGGAATATTCATTAACCCATTTCTGGAGCGTAGTGCCCTTTTGGCAAGAACTACCTTTACCATTTCTGAAAACCTAATACTTGGAGCATTAATCGTCATCTTTGTGGTTATTCTTTTACTCGGGAATTTCAGATCTGGATTGATTATAGCCTCATTGATTCCATTGAGTCTTCTTTTCGCATTGGGCATGATGAATGTGTTTGGTGTAAGTGCCAACCTCATGTCATTGGGAGCTATTGATTTTGGAATCATCATTGACGGGGCTATTATCATCGTAGAGTTTGTACTATTTTCTATCACTCAAAAAAGCAAAGTTTTGCGTGGTTTGACTGGTAAAGAGTACAGCAATAAAAAAGATGAAATTGCCATTAAAAATTCGAGCTATATGATGCGATCTGCCATATTTGGTCAGATTATTATCCTTATCGTTTTTCTTCCAATACTAACCTTGCAAGGTGTAGAAGGAAAAATGTTTCGCCCGATGGGTATGGTGTTTAGTTTTGCATTGATAGGCGCCATGCTATTGTGTTTGACCTATGTGCCCATGATGGCAGCCCTGTTTATCAAACCCGCCAGCAAAGAAAAAAACTTTGCCGATCGTTTTATCGACAAACTACAAAGAGCTTACGATCCTGTCATTCGTTTTATTCTGAACTTCAAAAAGGGAGTGATTGCGGTAGCATTGCTTTTTTTGATAGGGTCATTTTATATTTTCTCGACCATGGGAGGTGAATTTGTTCCCACGCTGGATGAGGGGGATATTGTCATTCAGCCATTAATAGCTTCAGGCACTTCACTGGGTCAAGTTATAAAACTAACTACGATGATGGAGGGGCTATTAAAAGAGAAATTCTCAGAGATAGAACAAGTGGTATCTCGTATCGGCGCTGCAGAAGTACCCACTGACCCAATGTCAATGGAAGAAGTAGATATGATCATTACTCTCAAGCCGAAATCGGAGTGGAAACGTGCCTCTACAAAGGATGAATTAATAGAAGTAATAGAAGAAGAATTGAACCAAATTCCAGGCATGGAGTATGAGTTTACCCAACCGATAGAAATGCGATTCAACGAATTAATATCAGGAGCTAGAGCGGACATATCTGTTAAAATATATGGGGAAGATCTCGATATATTGTACAACAAAGCGGTCAAAGCAAAGTCGCTCATCGATGGCATAGCTGGCGCTGCAGATGTAGTGGTAGATAAGGTTGAAAACATGCCTCAAGTTCGTATCGCATTTAATCGTGACAAACTTGCCCAATACGGACTCAACGTAAGCGAAATAAATGAAACGATACAAATGGCTTTTGCCGGACTCGCTGTGGGTGAAGTATATGATGGTGAAAAACGATTTGATATCGTCATGAGATACTCGAAAGATAATCGTGAAAAAATCACGGACATCAACAACACTCTTATCGACTTGCCCAATGGCGATCAAGTACCACTTAGTATGGTGACAGATATTAAGACGGTAGATGCTCCTTCCAAAATATCCCGTGACGACACCAAGAGAAGAGTATCTGTGGGTATTAATGTTCGTAATCGTGACTTAGAGTCTGTGGTATTGGACATTAAACAAATATTAGATTCTGACTTGAATTTACCCGCTGGATATAGTGTAAAATATGGTGGTCAATTTGAAAACCTCGAACGCGCACGAACACGCCTGATGATAGTCGTGCCGATGGCTCTGATATTAATTTTCTTACTGTTGTACATGACTTTCAAATCGGTGGGAGAAGCCACTTTAATCTATACTGCCATTCCACTTGCTGCTACAGGTGGTATACTGTTGCTTTGGGTTCGAGGTATGCCATTTAGTATATCTGCTGGAATAGGATTTATTGCATTATTTGGAATAGCCGTACTCAATGGAATCGTACTTATAGAACATTACAAACACATGAAGTTATCCGATTTTAAAAATATAAAAGAGATGGTCATTGCAGGCACAAAAGACAGAATACGACCAGTATTGCTTACTGCTTCGGCAGCAGCTCTAGGATTTTTACCGATGGCAATTTCGGGGTCTTCAGGAGCAGAAGTTCAGCGTCCACTTGCCACTGCTGTCATCGGAGGGCTCATAACTTCTACCATCCTGACACTTATAATGGTGCCGTTACTTTATGTACTGCTCGTAGAGTGGCGTGAAAAAAAAATGGTCCGCAAAGGATTGAAAACACTTATTTTACTCCCTTTGCTATGGATGGGTACTAGCTTATCTGCGCAAGAAGGTATTTCCTTGGATGTTGCCCTCGAAATGGCAAAAGAAAATAGGCCTATCGTGAAAATAGGTCAACTTAACGTAGAAAAAAATGCGAGTCTGCAGAAGCAGTATTACCGTCCTGGTATTACCAACATTAGCTATGCTGGTGATGCGCTGTTTGAAGGTAATTCAAATCAAGTACATCAGTATGGTGTAAGTCAAGAATTTGAAAATCCATTGATGCAAAACAAACGTAACAAAGTGCAGAAGAGTATCACAGGACTAAGCGAGATAGATTTACAGAAACGAGAAAAATGGACAATTTACAATGTAAAAAAAACATACTACGCTCTACAAAAAACTAAAGCGTTACTGTCAGCATATAAAGAAATTTCTGCTGATTATGATAATTTTGTAGGAATGGCACGCACGAGAAAAGAGTTAGGGGCAAGCAATACTGTCGAACTACTGACGATGGAATCAGAATACAATAAACTGACACTCGATATCCAACAACTTGAAGTGGATGTCACACAATTTGAATCTCAACTGGCTGTTCTTATTGGAAAAGAAGGTGTTGTCACTACCTCTGACCCTTTTGAAATAGTGGACGAGGTACTCGCTAATGGGGAAAGCTTGATGCTACTTCAAGCCAAAAAAGAAGTAGCGTTAAGTCAAGCACGACTGGGATTAGCGAGGGCTCAAAGACTGCCAAATTTCAATGCAGGATATGCGGTGCAGGATTATTATCAAGGTGGAAAACTGACTGGATTAGAGGTCGGAATGACCATTCCGTTGTTCGATAAAAGTTTGCGAAAACAGAAAAAGGCTCGAGGTATAGAGGTAGAAATTGCTAATGAAGAAGTGGAGAACAAAAAACGCTTGACTGCCATTCAATCCAAAGGACTGACAAGTAAAATGGATGTACAAAAAAATCGGGCGAAAAAACTCAAAACACAGATAGAAACTGATCTACCTGAAATGCTACGAGTAGCACGACTCAACTACCATTCTGGCACACTCAATTACTT
>JAJRRH010000012.1 GCA_024279715.1 Bacteroidota bacterium | reverse complement strand
CATCGTAATAAATAACCATAGTCAAGGCATTCTCATTTTAAAATTAGATATTTGCCCCATAAATAAAAAATAATGAATATTAAAAACATCTTAGGAATAGTCCTATTTATAGCAATATCTTTTTCCTCAATCGCTCAGAAAGAAGCTCCTAAAGATTGGTGCTTGAAAGATCCATATATGGATAAGATTTACGGCGCAGGAGTAGAAGAGGCGTATGTGACACTGGGGGATAGAAAACCAAAGACAGTCATCGTAGCAGTAATAGATTCAGGGGTGGAGATTGACCATGAAGACCTCAAAGGTGTGATTTGGGTCAATGAAGATGAGATACCCGATAATGGAATAGATGACGACAACAATGGATATATCGATGATGTCAATGGCTGGAGCTTTATAGGTGGTCCAGGTGGGGATATTGATGGTGCGGCAACAGAACTTGCTCGCATATACCAACGATTGGCACCACGATTTTTAGGTAAATCGGATGCCGATATTCCGCTTAAAGAGAAGGAGATATTCGGTCGTTGGTTGGTAGTCGAACAAGAGTATTTGAACGAAATGAATGATAATTACCAAGAATATCAAACCATGAAGATCCTTCTTGACTACATTGATAAAGTAGAAGAGAAAACCAAGCAAGTTTTTTCAAAAACATCCAATAAAGCATATACACCAGAAGATGAGCTAGAGCGTAATGTAAAAGGAATCATGCCCACTATACTCAAAGATTTTGATACCACAGAAGATCTCAAGGAGGAACTTCAAGATGGTGTAGAGCATTTTGGCATCATGTTGACCTACGGCCAGTTGAATGCGGATTCTCTTAGAATAGCAATAGTAGGGGATAATCCAAATGACGTGACCGAACGATTCTATGGGTGCAATAGAGTAGAAGGTCCAGATGCGGAACATGGCACGCATGTGAGTGGTATCATCGCTGCCAATCGCACCAACGAACTAGGCATCCAAGGGGAGTCCAATAGTGTTCTCATTATGCCAGTGAGAGCTGTTCCCAACGGCGATGAGAGAGACAAAGATATCGCCAATGCCATCCGTTATGCCGTGGACAATGGCGCCTCAATCATAAATATGAGTTTTGGCAAATACTACACTGCCCACAAGGAAGTAGTAGATGAAGCGGTACAATATGCGCTAGAGCATGACGTGTTGCTCATCCATGCAGCTGGCAATGATGCTAAAAATAGCGATGAAGAAACCTCTTTTCCTACTCGTGTGTTGGAGAATGGTAATATTGCTCCCAACTGGATAGAAGTAGGAGCAAGTAGTTTTAAAAAAGGTAAAAACTTGCCAGCAGACTTCTCTAATTACGGAAAAAAGAATGTGGATCTATTCGGCCCCGGAGTGGATATCTACTCTACGGTAACGGATGGTAAGTACGAGTTCTTTTCAGGAACAAGTATGGCGAGTCCGAGTGTAGCAGGTGTGGCGGCAATCATCCGTAGCTATTTTCCTGAGCTTACGGCGGCAGAGGTTAGAGAGGTATTGATGCAAACTGTATATCCCTATAAGAAGAAAGTGTACAAGCCAGGAGGTATCACTGTCGAGACCAAAAAAGGCACGAAGATTAAAAACGTGAAAGTTCGTTTTAGCGAACTAAGCATAAGTGGCGGTATTGTCAATGCGCAAAATGCGGTGGAGTATCTTTTAGAAAAGCAATAAGATGTTTGAAATGCCGTTAAAAGAAAAACGAAAAACAATGCAATGAAAACTCTCCTTCCCCTAGTACTTCTGATATTGATTGTATTTGCCATCGGTTGCCGAAAGGAGGATCAAATTACTACCGATCCAACGGATAGATTGTCTTTTTCAGTAGATACCATGATTTTTGATACCGTATTTACCACCATAGGTTCTACAACGCATATTCTCAAAGTTTATAATCGCAATAATGAGACGGTAAGAATCAGTGATATTAGTATCGAGGGAGGGCAGGCATCCAATTTTAGAATCAATGTAGATGGCGATTCGGGCGTGTCCTTTGCAGATGTAGAAATCGCTCCTGAAGATTCTATATTTATCTTTGTAGAAGTCACCGTAGATATCAATAATACTACCGGACCGATGGTCATCGAAGATCATCTCAACTTCTTGCTTAATGGTGTCACACAAGATGTGCTTCTTGTGGCTTGGGGTCAAGATGCTATTTTTCATTATCCGCAGAATTATATCAATGGACTTCCTCCCTTTAGTTGCCTCGATGGAGACTGTTTTGAAGGGAATCCTTTGGGAGTTTCTGAAATTTGGACCAATGAAAAACCCCATGTTATCTATGGATATTTAGTCATCGACTCGCTCGATCATCTGACGATTGAGGCGGGCACACAGGTTCATTTCCACGCGGGCTCAGGAATGTGGGTATGGCGAGATGGACAGTTGACGGTCAATGGTACAGTGGATCAGAAAGTCGTTTTTCAAGGAGATAGACTTGAATATATGTATGATGACGTGCCAGGGCAGTGGGATCTGATAAGAATCAATCAAGGGCAGGCTGGTGATGATAATGTTTTCGAACATGCCATTATTAAAAATAGTATCATTGGTATTCAAGCGACCCCGCTGGTGCTTAACGCCAATCAAGCAAATAATCCAGTAACAAGTGAGAATAGATTAGTACTCAAAAATGTCATCATACAAGATAATTCTGATATCGGATTATGGGCAAGAAATTATCAGATAGTAACTGAAAACTCTGTGTTTGCCAATGCAGGTAGATTTACGGCACTTCTTCAAGGTGGGGGAAGTTATGACATCAATAATTGCACTTTTGCAAACTACTGGAGTGAGACGACACGTAATGATCCTGGTTTTTATATCAGTAACTTGTATCCTAGTGAAGCCAATCCGAATGACATCATCGGGCGAAGTCTTCCGCCTAATAGTGATGTGCCCGTATCCTCGATAAGAAATTGTATCATGTATGGCAATGATTTTGAAGAATTCGGTTATGATTTCAATACTGATGGAATCTTAACTGTAAATATCAACTTTGCGAATAACCTCTATAAAGTTAAGACCACGGATGGTGTCAATGTCAATTCCGTGTATTTCAATAATAGCTTTGTCAACGATGATCCGTTATTTGAAAGCACTTCTAGCAGAGACTTTCATTTGACCACTGGGTCGGGCGCTCTCGATTTAGCCAATTCGGATGCTACGCAGTTTGATATTGAAGGATTACCAAGAGTCATGCCTGATCTTGGAGCGTATGAATTAGAGTAGGGCTCTATTACCTTTGAGAACTTTAGGGTGAATCTTATATGCTTGCTCGATGACAGAACGTTAGAATAAATAAAAAAATGATTACAGAATTCATAAAACAAGTTGGAAAAACATTGCCTTTACCCGAAAGTGACTTGGTTGATTTCTTATCTAAGTTTAAGACAATTCATTTGAAAAAAGGCGAATATTTTATTACAGAAGGCCAATTAAAGAAGGAATTAGGATTAATTGTAAAAGGTTGTATGTTTTGTTATTACAATAAAGATGGAGAACAAGTTATTGATGAATTTTCATTAGAGAACGAATTTATAACGGACTATTTTAGTTATTTAACCAATTCACCTGCTGAAAAAAATGTAAAATGTATTGAAGATACGGAATTATTAGTGTTATCATTTGAAATCCTTAAATCTGAATATTCTAATAATTCCAATTATGAAAAAATTGGTAGAATTATGGCAGAAGGTCTTTTTATAAATTGGCATAATAAGGCGAAATCCTTAATGTTAGATGATGCCGAATCAAGATATTTGAAATTAATATCTAAAAGACCTGATTTGTTACAAAGAATACCGCAATACTTAATTGCATCATACCTTAATGTTAAACCTGAAACATTAAGTAGAATTAGAAAGAAAATTGCCTCAAAATAGTTTCTTGATCTATGTCAAGGAGTCTCAGCTCAACACCGCCGTATTTTTGCATCATAATAATCATTAAAATAAAATATTATGAATACAAAGCATTTAGTGTTAGGAGCAACAGGAAGTATTGGTTATGCATTTACCAATGAGTTGATTTCTAATGAAATTAAGACAACAATTTTTGTTCGAGAAAAAGAAAAAGCACAAGAATTATTTGGTAACAACCCTTTACTTGAAATTATAGTTGGAGATGTAAACGACCTTGAAAAATTAAAACAAGTGTCTTCTAATAAGGATTTTATATTCTGTGGCGTTAACGTTCCGTATCAATTATGGGAAACTCAAATGGAGAATATTATTTCAAATGTTATTTTATCAGCGAATCAAAATGGAGCTACTATTTTATTTCCTGAAAACAATTATGTTTTTGGGAATATGACTACTCCAATAACGGAAAAAACTATTTCACATCCAGCCACAAAAAAAGGTAAAGTTAGATTGAATATAGTAAATCAATTAAAAAAAGCATCAGAACACGGAGAAAGTAGAGTGATTATATTAAGGCTACCTGATTTTTTTGGACCAAATGTGACAAATGGTCTGATAAAGCCAATATTTGAAGAAGCAATAAAAAATAAGCCTATCAAATGGATGATTAACGCTGATATTCCTCATCAATTTTCGTTCACGCGGGATGTCGCAAAATATTTCTATTTATTATCTCTTGAAACTAATTTGCCTAATTTCTTTTTAATTAATTATGGAGGAGTTACAGTAAGTAGCATTAAATATTTAAGTAAAAAAATAAGTGAAATACAAGGAAATCCAAATAAGGTCAGCTTAGCACCTAAGTTCATACTTAATATAATTGCTTTGTTTGCCCCTGAAGTAAAAGAATTAAAAGAAAACTTTTATCAATTTGAAAATAGCATAATATTAAATGATGATAGACTAAAAAATATGTATCCGAATGTTAATGAGACCAAGTTAGAAGTAGCATTGAAAATGACACTTGATTGGTATAAAAGTAATATGAAGTAAAAGTAATTGATTACCCTAGTAAAGAGTTAACGTAGAAGAGGGTGTTGAGCTAAAATCAAAGTTTATAGCTTCGAATAAAACTTGGTGTTAAATTCAAAGCAAGTGCCTTGATGTCCTCAATTACTCTTACATAATCTCTCACCATTTATTGCGAGAGATACTCCAGTATTAATAATTGTCACTTTATGATACATCCAATAATTATTGCAAACCCAAAATACCCATGGCAGTCTCGAAAGATGGGTAATTTCTTTCGATAAACCATGGGTATGGATAACCAAGTGTGTCGGTTAGGTTATCATATTCTTATATAATGATGTTTAATACACCTAGTATGATTAAAACAATTCCAGCAGGAATTTGATACTTCATTAGTTTTGTTCTTAATACCTGGCCTTTCACTTTTGCTGTATCGTTCTTCTCCAAAAGATACTTGGATATCAGTGCATAGGCTAGAATAAAACCTACTACAAAGCAAGCAGCACTTGCCACCAATGTGATCCACCAACCAGTACTTATTGAGCCGATGGATAAAAAGGCATTTATCAGTCCAAACACACCCCAAAATGTTAGTACAACACCAATCCATCCTTGATATGGTGTTAGTTTGTCTAGTAATTCCTGTGCATTGGGTTTCTTAGCGATAATGATTGATGATGAGGCAATTAGTCCCCCTAGGATAAATATTATTGAATTTAGCATAATTCTTATTGATTAAAATTGTTATTTGATTATTATGATGCAAATATAGGGTAGGAGTGAGCCCTATGAAATTCAGATATACAAGTGTGAGATTTGGATTTATAACCGCTATAATAAGACTCTAAAATCACCTATTGTCTATGCCTGATTTTATTATTAGGGTATTAAATAGATTCACAAAGCCTATAGCTCCTTTATCATCTTTACGATTTCAGATTTTTTGCGTGTAGATACCGCCACAAGGTCATCATTATTCATCTGAAGAAAACCATTCTTATCGAATCCTACAATATGTCTTTTTTGTACTAGATGCGATTGGTGGCACCGAATGAAGTCTTCTCCGAGTATTTCTTGGTAGTGCTTAATGTTTTTTGACACAATGATCTTTTTGTCTGTGGTTATAAAGATGGTGTATGCCCCACCAGCTTGTAGATGTATTATGTCTTTGGTGGAGATAACATAATGCTGCTCCGTGGTCTTCAATATGATCTTTTTGTCATCTTCCTCAAGATTGTTTTTTATGACATTAAGTAATTCTTGGTGTTCTGTCTTGTGTTTGATGTTATCCAGGGCTCTTGCAATAGCCCCTTTTAGTTCTGACGGATCCACAGGCTTTAAGATATAGTCCACCGCGCTATATTTGAATGCTGTGATAGCATATTGGTTATATGCCGTGGTAAATATGATCTGAAAATCTAGTTGCTCTAATTGATTAAGAAGGTCGAAGCAGGTTCCATCCTCTAGCTCTACATCCATAAATACCAAATCGGGCTTCATCGTCTCTATCAGCGAGATTCCTTCTTTTACAAATCCTGTTTCTCCTATGATTTCAATCGTTGGTTCTAGGATGCTAAACATCTTTTTAAGTCCTGATCTGACATTCAATTCGTCCTCTATTATTATCGTTCTAATCATTTTTTTAAGCAAAATTTAATGGTAGTACCCCTTTCATTACTCAATATCTCTAATGAATCTTCGTTTCTAGTCTCTAGGAGCTTAAGTCTTTTTTTGAAGATGTCGATGGCGTGTAGTTTGCCGTCATTTTTCTTTTTAGAAATGCCTATACCGTTATCTTTTATCTCGTAGCATATACTATGAGACTTGTCGAATATATTAAGCTGAAGCAATCCCTTTTCTTCTTGATTTCTCAACCCATGCTCGATAGCATTTTCAATGAAAGGCTGAATAAGTAGGGGAGGTATCCTTACCTTTTCAACATCTATATTGCTATCTACATTTATGTCATATTCAAATTTGTCGCTAAATCTGAGTTTCTGAGTATCCATATAATTCTTCAAGGAGTCCAACTCTTCCTCCAGGGATATACTTGATTGTTTCACAAAGTCAAAGTTCTGTCTAATCAGTTTAGCGAATTTTGATAGATAACTAGCAGATTTCATTGGGTCATTATCCAGTAGCGAGTTTTGTATGGCAGATAGAGCATTGAAGATAAAGTGTGGATTCATCTGCGAGCGTAATACTTCTTGTTCCAAACTCATCTTCTCTTGATTTAACTTGAGTTGATTGTTCTTAGAGCGTAAGTAAAGAAGTAATGACGCCAAAAGAACAAGTCCAAGAGCGATAATAAATATCACTCTATTCTTATCATTGATGGCTTGTGTTTGTTTTATTTCCTGATCTTTGGTGAGTAAGCGATATTCTTTTTCTACAAGTTTCAGTTTGGCTTCATTTTCTTCTGTTGTTTTCAGTTCGGAACAGGAGTCGCTCTTGTACTTGTAAATCAGCGCTTGTTCTGGATCATTTTTTTTAATCGACACCTCCATTAAAGTGCCGTAAATCGTTATTTGATTTTGAATATAGTTCTTTTCGATATCCAGCGTAAGTCCTTCTTTTAAATATTGTTCTGCCTTGGTAAAGTCATTAATACTTAGATAATGGTATCCAATATTTCGATATGGAAAAGAGCTGCCAACAGAACCTTTTTTCCTAAGTCAATGGACTTATTAAAATAATTCACAGACTCCACGGAGTCAAAATTCTTATAGACAAACCCTAAGTTGTTATAGCATTGAGCTATTGCTGTCGTGTCCTTCAGCTCGATCTGAATTTTGATAGCATCTTCCAAGTATTTAATAGCCATGCCAATATCTTCATGTTGAAATTTCAAATGGGCCATCGTATTCAGCACCGCGGCTTCCCATTCCTTATTACCCAGCTGTCTAACAATGGATAAGGCCTCCATGATATGCTCAGACGCTTTGTCTAGTTCATCTAAAAAAGTGTAACAATTCCCAAGAGTCCGGTGTGTCTTCGCGATATACAACTTGTCTTCCTCACTATGGAATAATGAAAGTGCTTTTTTTAAACTGCCTGTAGCTTCAATATCCTTTTCAAGATTAGCAAGTAACCTGCCTTTCTCATAGTATAAGATACCTTCTTTATGAGGGGAAAATGAATTGTTTAAAAGCAGATTGTCGATTCGTTTTATTAACTTGTTTTCAGTGGACTCATCACTTTTTTCTCCTTCGGGAAGTATTAATTCGAGAAATAAGGAATCAGGTAGCGCATCAAGATTCTTATTTGAAGTAGACGTATAGTCTTCACCACAACTTTGGGTTAAGATTAATAATAGGAAGAAGAATAAGAGTCTTTGCACCATATCTATTTTGAAAGTCAAAAATAAGGATATTATCAAGGCTTCTCCTATAGAGATGAAAATTTTGTAATAAACCTTTTTTGATTCTAGGATTGAACTTTTATGGTAGAAGGAATTGCTTGTCCGATTCGAAAATTCAGAACAGCAAAAGTAACTTGATTTGTTGCAAATCACCTCTAACTTAGTTAACCTGTACTATACTTGCAAAAATGATTAGATTGGGATGATGGTAGGGGTAGGGTGCTATACTTCCCCAAAACTTCTAAATTTAGTGCTTCTCCAGGTTAAAACAAAATGTCTAGTTTGATCTCATGGGAATCGTCCGATCTGTTTTTGAGTTTTATCTTTTCTTTTTTGCTTCCATATTTTTCAGAAATCACTTCCATGGTATATGTCTTTCCGAAAGGGAGGGATAATTCATAAGCCCCATCCTTATCGGTTAGGATTTTATAGATTTCTTCTTCTGTTTCGGTATCAGTTATAGTGATTTCAGCATATCGGATATTCTTATCATATTTTTCTACTTTGACGGTGCCAAATATCAGTGCATTGGCTTTTTCTGTAAGAAGGTCAGAGTCGATGTTGAGGACATCCATGATGTCGATGTGACTTAGGTCAATTTCATAGATGTCACGCTCACCCATTGTGTTTTCGTACTCTGCTGAAATCATTAATTTCGTATTGTCTGCCGTCATAGAGAAGGTGGATTCTTCATTGACGGTATTGATGGGATACCCTAGGTTGACAGGTGTAGTCCAAAGACCATCTTTCAATTCTGATTTGAAAATATCATAGCTGCCCATGGTGAGGTGACCAGCGGAGGCAAAGAAGATCGTGCTGCCATTTGGGTGGACGAATACAAATTTTTCATCTTTGGAAGTATTCACGGTCTCCCCAAGATTCTCGGGTTTTGACCAAGAGTTTTCCCCTGTTTTTCTTGTTACATAGATATCTCCATGACCCAATCCATTCGGGCGCTCACTGATGAAGTACATGGTAGAGCCGTCCGCTGTAATGCTTATTGAACTTTCAAAGTAGGTGGTGTTGATGGGTCTGGGAAGTTTTTTTGGCTCTTCCCACAGTTCATCTTTTGAGGTTCTTGTGGATTTGAAAATATCGCCAGCACTATTTTGATTGTTTTTGTAGATGAATAATTGTTTGGCATCAGGTGATATGCTCAGCACGGCATCATGGCCCTCAGTATCTAGTTCTTCTAACCTTTCCGACTGGCTCCAGTCTTCGTTGGTGTGGTCTCTATAGGCTACAAAAATATCTTCAAAATATTTGAAGTCTCCTTTTTCATCCACTTTAGTGTTGGTCATACCCGCCCTTCGAGAGGTGAACATCATGATGGTTCCATCACTATTTAATGAAGGAGCATAGTCGTCAAATCTTGAATTGATTGCTCGCCCGACATTTTTGATTTCTACATCCAAAGGTTTTGACATCATCTCTTTGGCATATTCGCATTGTTTTATCAGGGTGTTGATGTCGTATAATTCTATGTCTCTGTCAGGAGCAATATTTCGGTATTTCTTGTAGTGTTCGATGGCTTTGTCAAGTTCTGCCAATCTGTGATATGTACGGGCAAGGGATAGGTGAATATCTTTGTCCACTTTTGTTTCCATTTCGAAGGCTTTTTCAAAATATTGTTTGGCATATTTATAATGCTTGAGGTGATAATGACAGTCTGCAATTCGGTACACTACTTTTGCATTGGTTTCGTCTATTTTTTGAGCTTTTCGATAGGAGTCTATCGCTCCCCAGTAATCATTTCCAAGAAATTTCTGACTTGCTGTTGCCATGATGATACTTATTTTTGCTTTCTGTGCCGTCGCAGGTATGGTGATAATTAAACTCAGGAGGAGTGCGGTGAGTATGAGGGTTGTTTTTTTCATTAGATTTCTTTTTTTAATTCACGCACTCCATTGTTTATTGGTGCTGTTTTATTAGAGTTGTAGTCTTTATTGTAAATAAGTAATACGGCGGATACTGCTGCGACGAGGGAGATGAATGAGGCGGTTAAAAAACCAACCACAGGCACTTTCATCGCAAGGGATATTAGGAGTCCGAGTCCGAGGGCCATGCCCATATTTTGCCATACAAATTGGCTGCTTTCTTGAATGGTCATCTTACGTCGTTCGGATACATAGTCGATCATCGAATAACCATAGAAATAAGCTCCGACGAGAAAGCCGATGATTGCAGTAGCAGGGGCGAGGTAAGGGGCAAACAATGTGATTACTGCAAGGACGATGACAATGCCTAATTCAATCATGACATTACGCAAGGCGATAAGAATCCCTCGCCAGATATCTCTTGTAAATTGAGTGGCATCGAATGGATAGGATTTGCCGGTGATAATGCTTTCTGTTTTTTCAGAGATGTATGCAAGAACGGGAGCGAGCATGAGGAGAAGAAT
>JAJRRH010000177.1 GCA_024279715.1 Bacteroidota bacterium | reverse complement strand
TAAAAAAGCTGCTCCTAAGAAAAGAGCTACAGCTAAAAAAACTACTGCTAAAAAAGTAACTGCTAAGAAAAAAACAGTGAAAAAAGCAACAGCTAAAAAAGCTGCTCCTAAGAAAAGAGCTACAGCTAAAAAAACTACTGCTAAAAAAGTAACTGCTAAGAAAAAAACAGTGAAAAAAGCAACAGCTAAAAAAGCTGCTCCTAAAAAGAAAAAGGCAGTAGCTAAAAAGAAAAAAGTTGCAACTAAGAAAAAAGCAGTCAAAAAAACAACAGCTAAAAAGGCGGTAAGAAAGGCAAGACCTTCAAGACCTACTAAAAAGAAAAGACCTACAAAAGCTACACGATCTAAAGTAAAATCTAGAAAGTAAAAGGTTCTTTAACGAAACACTACCTAAAAGGGTGATTTGACAATGTCAAGTCACCCTTTTTTTATTACCTTACTTACAGAACATTGACGGCAAAGTATTTCGACAATTCGAGAAGTACAACTTCTTAACTAAATCCATATCAATGACATTGTGATACCAGGTTATTATCCTTACCTTTGATGCTAATCTTAACGATCAACATCATGAAAGTAACCGCCAACTTTGACAGTGGAAATATAGAGGTCATTGATATCAATGACAGAGATATCAAGCTGAAAATACGCAAAGATACCAACTCTGAATTCCTTCAATGGTTTCATTTTAGACTGAGTGGCGCCAAAAATAAACATTGCAAAATATCCATCCTCAATGCAGGAGAAACCTCCTACCCTGAAGGATGGAAAGATTATAACGTATGTGCTTCATATGACAAACGCACATGGTTTAGAGTACCGACAGCTTATATTGATGGTGTGTTAACCATCGATTATACTCCAATGCACAACTCCTTATACTTTGCATATTTTGCACCATATAGTTATGACCAACATCAAGACATGGTACACCAAGCTCAACTTGCGGACAATTGCAAATTAGAAGTGATCGGTAGCACGGTACAAGGAAAAGACATTGACATGCTAGTTGTCGGAGAACATGACCCTAGCAAAAAAAACGTATGGCTCATCGCCAGGCAACATCCTGGAGAGAGTATGGCAGAA
This sequence comes from Bacteroidota bacterium, assembly GCA_024279715.1. GTDB lineage: Bacteria > Bacteroidota > Bacteroidia > Flavobacteriales_D > JABDKJ01 > JAJRRH01. The sequence goes on along the minus strand of JAJRRH010000177.1, from coordinate 8,997 downwards.
TGGTTTATTGAGGGATTTCTTGGGAGAATCCTTGATGATCAAGATGGCCATGCCACTCAGATTCTCCTTAATGCCAATATTTATGTCATTCCGAATATGAATATTGACGGATCTATCGCTGGGAATTTACGCTCAAACTATGCTGGCGCAAATCTAAATAGAGAATGGGAAACACCAAGGTTGAAAGAAAGCCCTGAAGTATTTTACGCCTTGAAAAAAATGGATGAAATTGGTGTTGATCTGCTCCTTGATGTCCATGGCGATGAAGAATTGCCGTATAACTTTGTCGCGGGTTCCGAAGGCATTCCTAGCTACAGTAAAAAAATGAAAAAACTTGAAGATCTTTTTAAAGAACACTGGATGCTAACCTGTCCGGATTTTCAAGATAAATATAATTATGGCCCAGACGAACCCGGCAAAGCGAATATGACGGTTTGTTCCAATCAAATTGCAGAACGATTTGACTGTTTGGCGTATACCATTGAGATGCCATTTAAAGACAATGCCGATCTACCCGATGAGTATTACGGATGGTCACCAGAACGGTGCATCAAACTAGGTGAATCTGTTTTACTGCCAATTCTTCATGTATTGGATGAATTAAACTAATGCAAATTTATTAGACTTCGTTATTGCGCATGTGATAATCATGAGCTAACAACAATCAGAGAGAATTAATTCCCAATAGCCGACGTCTACCCATTTACCGAACTTATTACCCACCTCTTTAAAGTGCGCTACCTTGGTATACCCCAGTTTTTCATGCAATTGCTGACTAGCTTCATTTGGCAACGAAATACCACCAATCACCGCATGAATATTCATCATTCTTAATCGATTGATAAGATCCCGATAAAGTACATAACCTACCCCTTTGCCAGTATATCCATCTCTTAAATACACAGACGTCTCCACTGTTTGTCGATAGGCATCTCTTGCCTTCCATGGACCAGCATAAGCATACCCTATTATCAACTGATTCTCCACAAAAACCAGCCACGGAAAATTATCTATAAATGGTGTCATTAATCTCTTCATCTCTTCTATGCTCATCTCATTTTCAGTAAAAGTAGCTACCGAATTGGCAATATAATAATTGTATATTTCTACGATGGAAGAGGCATCATCAACACTTGCTTTTCTTATCATAATTACATTATTTTCACATCCAACATACTAAATCCCTGTAACTATTGCCTCCAAAACTTGCCCAACATAGTACGATACTAAAGCGGCAATAGCACCGAGAAAAAGCGTCCCCATTATTCCTCTAAACTTATTAGTCTGAGTAACATAAGTTTTAAGATAACCCACTATTACAAAACCCAGTCCTGTGAGAATACATGTCCAAAAAAACAAATTCCCTTCAAATCCATACAGAAACTCCCACACATAGAGCAATAATGGAATTAATCCAACAATAATAAAAGAAATATAGGTCACTAGCCCCAACATAAATGGCGATTTAGAGTCTTCCATCATCTCCAACTCTTCTTTCATCATCACATCCACCCACCGATCCTTGTCTGAAGTTATTACATCGACTACTTGCGTCAGTAATGGCTCTTCAAATCCTTTGGCGCGATATATATCCTCAATCTCTTTTCTTTCCACATCTGGTAGATTATCCACCTCCCAATACTCTATTTTCTTATGCTTATCGTAATTATCCTGACTCGCTTGAGCCGAAAGATACGCTCCAAATGACATGGACAATCCATCAGCAAATAGATTGGCAAAACCGAGTATAATAATGATTGAACTATCAAGACCTGCACCTACAGCACCTGCTACAACGGCAAAGGTAGTCACACTCCCATCTATACCTCCATAAACAAATTCGCCTAAATAATCGCTAAAAAATGAAAATCTAGTGTTCTCTTGATGAATTTCTGATTCGTTGTGCATGACATTAGTTTATAAGTCAAAGAAACGAAAAAAGAAAATACATTTGAAACAAATGACCTTATTCCATCCTTAACTATTCCTCTCCCCTATTATCCCGCTTTATTCATACAAAAACGAAGGGCATTGTTTGACTGTGGGCTGAGTTGTGGGAAGCAAAGCGTGAAACCCCGATTTAGAAACACCCAAATTTGGGTGTTTGAAGAACCCCAAACTTGCAGGTGTTACTTAATCGCTGAAAAATTGATGAATTTTTCGGGTTATACATAATTCATTTCTCCCCTCCTCGTCAATCCACACCATAAATGTCATCCATGTGACCTTATGGTTCATTACATTCTTACAGATGGAGATTATCTCCTAAAAAGGAACTATCTTTGAATAAAACTACACAGATTGTTCGTCGGAATTATTCGTCAAGTGCAATCAAAAAAACATACAAACATGAAATCATTCTTTCTCATATTATCATTACTTTTGACCAACCTCCTTTTTAGTCAAGGGAACGATTTCTTCAGTGATGCGCATACATTCTTACAAAACACCGTATCTGAAGACGGAGTGGATTATGAGTCCATACACGACAATCCTCAAGCGCTTAAACAATTAGTGAACTATATTAGCGCAAACGACTACACCACCTGGGATAAAAATCATCAAATATCATATCTTATCAATGCATACAACATCCTTGTCATTGATGTATTAAACACTAATTATCCCACAGACTCTCCCACCGCAATTGAAGGTTTTTTTGACACCAACAAGATCACACTAAACCACCGGGACATCTCACTAAATCATCTTGAAAAAACCCTTTTATCCAACCTCCAAAAAGACGCTAGATTCCACTTCGCACTTGTATGTGGCGCCAAAGGCTGCCCTCCTCTATCTAATCAAGCATTCATCCCTAAAACACTCGAACAACAACTTACACAACAAGCTCGAAAATCGCTAAATGACAATGATTTTATTCGATTCGACAAGGAGCGAAATACGCTAATGCTTTCAAAAATATTCGATTGGTACGCCGATGATTTTGGAGGCAAAAAGAACCTTATCACTTATATCAATCAATACAGGGACAACCCTATTGATGTCAAAACAAAAGTATCCTATTATGACTATGATTGGTCTCTCAATAAAGGTCCCAAAGTAATTCAAAAAAAACCTGAGCCAGAAATACAACTTCCAGAAGCACCAAAGCAACCAGAAATGCCTGCAACTATTGAAGAGGAAGACCAAGAAGAAGCCCCGATACAAGAGTCAGACACAGTGCCCGGCAATTCAGGCCCGAAAGATGAAACCGATGAAAAGCCGATACTTTCAAAAAAATCTAACGTACAGACATACACTCCTTCGGTGCTGCTAAAAAAAGGAAAATTTGACTTTACATTCTTCAACTCGATATATACTCAAGATCGATCACGATGGATGGGCATTGAATACTCTGGTAGTCGAGAGACATTTTTTAACAGTCTCGTACAACTGACGTATGGTATTTCCAAAAGTTCAAGAATCAATGTAGGTCTAGATTTAAACATCAGCTCATCTGGCAGGAGTACAACAGACGATTTTAGTAACATTGGAAGAGCATTTGCCTTTGAAAACAATGATTCTACACGCGTTGGATTGTCTTCCATTGGATTAAGAGTGAAAATAGCTCCTTTTAAAAACGTGAGCAACTTCTCTATAGAATCCACCTTCTCATATCCTACCACAGAGTTTTCTGAAGGTCGTTCGCCTTCTGAAGCCGAAGATGGTCTATACTTCCTATCATGGGATAGATACTTGTGGTGGAATCGCTTCTTTTATGACAAGACATTCAACAAATCACAAATATTTGTAGAAGGTGATCTTCTATTCAGACTCCGTAGGCATAAGCAACAATACAATGCCTTGGACTTGCCTGTAAGTGTTTTTTACAGTTATTTTCTCAATCGCAAATCTACTGTCTATGTGATGATGCAACATGTGGAGCGAGTACGGATAGATAAGATTACTGATGAGATAGATGATGCCATAACTACTCCTGCTAATTATACCACCTACGGATTTGGCGGGAAATACCAGTTGAATAAAAAAATGAATCTAGAACTTCTTTTTACTGATTTTTTCAGGTCAAAAAACGCAGGTCTTGGAGAGACTTACAATCTCGGCATTAAATACATTTTTTAAAAAAATCCTATGAAAAACACACTCACTTTATTCATTGGACTAATGCTTTTCGCCAGCTGTAATGGAGAGTCAGAAGCAGAAAAAAATACTGTAAAAAAAGATACTATCCATGACCAGGAATCGGTCCATTACCCAAAAGAGAATCTAACGAGGGCATACTTTGCCAGCGGCTGTTTCTGGTGTGTAGAAGCAGTCTTTGAAAGCATTGAAGGCGTAGAAGAAGCCATATCTGGCTACTCTGGTGGACACACATCCGAACCCACGTATCGCAGTATTGGCACGGGAAATACCGGCCATTCCGAATCTGTAGAGGTTATCTATGACTCTACTGTCGTGAGCTATAATCAATTGCTTCGGGTGTATTACGACTCTCATGACCCAACGACTATTAATGGTCAACATCCAGACTTTGGCAGTCAATATCGTAGTATGATATTTTATCGCAATGCAAAAGAAAAAGAATTAGCTAATCAGTACAAATTCGACCTGGATAAATCAGGAGATTACCCTAAGCCGATTGCTACAGAAATTGTACCTTTTAAGAAATTTTGGGCTGCCGAGGGCTATCATCAGAATTATGAAAAACTTCATCCCAATGAATCTTACGTAAAGAATGTCTCTATTCCGAGGTTGAAAAAAGCGCAAGCTAAGTTTCCAGAATTACTCAAGAAGTAGGTCTATACTTTATAACCAGAAAGACCATCTTTTCTTTCAATACTTAAGTTAAACCTATTTGACATTCAAAGTTTGGCGTATACACTTGGCAATAGAGGCTTGGCATTATTACTATACTCTCGAGGCTTTGTGCTCACGCTAGGCGTAGAGACTTGGTGCTTACTCAAGGTTCTTATGTATTCAAAACATCGCTTTGTTGAGAGTCAAGGATTTGTAATTTGCCTTTGATTGACGGCCTCTCGACTACGCTCGAGAACCTTTATTCTTTCTTTCAATTTGAAATCTCATTTACGCTCGAGAACCTTTGTTTTTCTTTCAATTTGAAATCTCATTTACGCTCGAGAAGCTATGTTTTCACTTAATATTCATGACCCTAGACTTGTTCGAGAGCCAAGAAGTCTAAGTAATACCATATTGTAAACTTTCATTCGGGAGTAAAAGCCTAACTGTTCTCTCGCTTCATTCTCTTTTCCATCTTACGAATACGCTTTTTATTCTTTCCATCCACCCTTGAAAAGGCAGCCCACAATGCAGCAGGCAACCATCCGATTACAGTGATTTGAAGAATAAGACAGATTATTCCCGAGAGTATTTTTCCTCGTAGAAAGAACGAGAGCCAAGGAAGTAAGATTGCAATTAATAACATATTATCAGGTTTTATAGATTCTAACAGGAAAAATCATGCCATTATTATATCCTTATTACGTATACTTTTATGGCGGCTATAAAGTCCCTAACTCTACTCCATCCATGGGAAACAATTATTTACTCCTCAAATATAGACAATTATAGAATGACACAAAAAAAACAGTCTCTAAAAAAAAATCAAATTATTACTACCTTTACGCCTCGAAAAAACAACACCTAAAAATAATATGGCTTTAAAATGTGGCATCGTAGGATTACCAAATGTAGGAAAATCCACTCTATTCAATTGTCTCTCCAACGCGAAAGCACAAGCGGCTAATTTCCCGTTCTGTACTATTGAGCCTAATGTAGGTGTCATTACCGTTCCTGACAAGCGACTGAATGAACTAGCAAAACATGTACAGCCTGAGCGCATCATGCCTACGACCATTGAGATAGTAGATATCGCTGGATTAGTGAAAGGGGCCAGTAAAGGAGAAGGATTGGGCAATAAATTTCTTGCCAATATACGTGAGACGGATGCCATTATACACGTATTGCGCTGCTTTGAAGATGACAATATAGTTCATGTGGATGGTTCAGTAGATCCAGTACGTGATAAAGAAATCATAGATATTGAACTTCAATTTAAAGATCTAGAAACCGTTGACTCTCGACTAAATAAGGTCAAAAGGTCGGCAGGGTCAGGAGATTCGGTTGCAAAAAAGACCTTTGAATTCTACAATCTCATAAAATCTACTCTAGAAAGCGGACAATCTGCGAGGAGTATTGAGCTTGACGCTTGGTCTGAAGAGGTGATGTCAGACCTGCAATTACTCACTGCCAAGCCTGTATTATACGTATGCAATGTGGGTGAAAATGATGTGATAGATGGCAATGACCATTCTAATCGAGTGATCGAAGCTGTAAAAGGTGAAGATGCGGAAGTACTGGTATTGGGTGTCGGTATTGAAGCGGATATCGCTGGATTAGAAACCTTTGATGAGAGGAAAGAATTTCTTGATGACTTAGGATTAAGCGAAGCAGGCGTATCAAGGTTAATTCGCTCAGCATACAAATTACTAAAACTTGATACTTACTTCACTGCCGGCGTCAAGGAAGTACGTGCTTGGACGATCCACCATGGGACAAAAGCACCGCAAGCTGCTGCTGTTATTCACACTGATTTTGAGCGTGGATTTATCCGTGCCGAAGTAATCAAATATGATGATTTTATCAGTCTAGGATCAGAACTCGCTTGCAAGGAAGCTGGCAAACTATCGGTTGAAGGAAAAGAATATGTTGTTAATGATGGTGACATACTTCACTTTAGGACTAATGTTTAAGAGTCTCATTAATTTTATATTTCAACTATAATGCATATCTTTACAATTATTAATAAATCACAATACAATACAAAATGGCATTAAACGAAAAATACAAAAATGCTCTACGTTTAGGAGAGGATTTCAAAATCTCAAATGGATACGTCAAAGAAGAAAATGGCGTTCTTAAAGTTGGTGGAAAAGCAAAAACAGCTTATGAAAAGAATTTAATCTGGGACGAGATTAAAAAAGCTGGTGGCGAAAACCCAACAGACATTGAAGCAAACATTGAAGTGGAAGTTACAGAATACTTTCACAAACATACTGTGAAAAGTGGGGACACCTTAGGTAAAATCTCTAAACAGTACTATGGTAAAGCAGGTGCATACATGCACATCTTCGAAGCAAATACAGACCAATTGAAAAATCCAGATAGAATTCAAATTGGACAAGTACTTACGATTCCTAATCCTCAGTAATTAGAAATAATTAAAATCAATAAACTAATAAAACCCATCTTGAAATAACAAGATGGGTTTTTTAGTTTTTATCCCGATTAATGCAATAGAAGATCAATTAATTCTTGAAATTATGGCAAAACAAACCGCCAAAACCGCTAAAAGGGCTTATTTCATAGTGCTTTCAAGCCTCATTACACTTTTCTAGACGATGATTCAAAACTACAGAAGATTGGGTAATCTCACTAAGAATGATTGAAAGTTCCATTTTTCTGTAAGTATTCTGCATTTTTACGGAAAGCATACTTTTCTAATACACGATCCAGTTTTATCCTTTATTCTAGTCAGACAATTTTCAGAACAAAGACTTTAACTAATCTATTGTTCGACAAATCTACCACGCAAAACAACATCCATATCACAGATGAAATCCAATAATTCGTTGTTAATAAAAATGCTCTAAACCTATGAATTCCTTGGAGCAATTGATTAATTTTATCCTTTATTCAATATTGACAATATTTTTTTTTCATTTGAGAGACGAATCATATTTATAAGATCGATTTATGGCAGGAGACAGTAGTTATACAGAAGACAATATTAGATCCCTCGACTGGAAGGAACATATACGTCTGCGTCCTGGTATGTATATCGGCAAACTTGGTAATGGGAATTCTCATGACGATGGTATATATATATTGGCAAAAGAAGTTATCGATAACAGTATCGATGAATTTGTCATGGGCAATGGAAAAAAAATCGATATAAAAGTCAAAGATAACTCTGTAACTATTCGCGACTATGGACGTGGCATTCCCTTGGGGAAAGTCGTAGATGTGGTATCAAAGATTAATACAGGAGGTAAGTATGACTCTAAAGCCTTTAAGAAATCTGTTGGACTGAATGGTGTTGGACTGAAGGCTACCAACGCCTTATCATCCTACTTTCGGATAGAAAGTGTACGAGAAGGTCAAAAGAAAATTGCAGAATTTGATACTGGCGTTTTAAGAAAAGACAACAAACTTGTAAAAACAGACGAGCGCAATGGCACGTATGTTTTTTTCACACCAGACATAGAGATTTTCAAATCCTATAAATACAAGCCGGATCATCTTATTCGGATGTTAAAAAACTATGCCTACCTAAATAGAGGCTTATCTCTTTGGTATAACAGCACAAGGTATTTCTCCGAGCGAGGACTATATGACCTGCTAGAAGAAAAACTAACCTCACCTCCACTCTACCCTATTATTCATCTTGAAGGACCCGACATAGAGGTTGCATTTACACACACCAACTCATATGGTGAGGAGTATTATTCCTTCGTAAATGGTGCACACACGACGCAAGGTGGTACACATCAAGCTGCTTTTAGAGAGTCTGTTGCGCGTACTATTAAAGATTTTTTTAGTAAAAACTACGAGCTATCTGACATTAGAAGCTCCATTGTAGCTGCTGTTTCTGTAAAAGTAATGGAACCAGTATTTGAGTCTCAGACCAAAACTAAACTTGGATCCAATGAGATAGAACCTGATGGCAAGTCAATGAGGGCTTTTGTCAATGACTTTCTGAAAAAATCACTTGACAATTATCTTCATAAGAATCCAGATGTAGCGGAGGTTATCGAAAAGAAGATAAAACAGTCTGAGCGGGAACGTAAAGATATGGCGGGCATTAGAAAACTTGCTCGTGACAGAGCTAAAAAAGCTAATCTTCACAACAAAAAACTTCGAGATTGCAGAATTCACTTTAATGATACTAAGAAAATTGATCGCAAGGATGATACGACAATTTTCATTACTGAGGGAGACTCAGCAAGTGGGTCGATT
>JAJRRH010000176.1 GCA_024279715.1 Bacteroidota bacterium | reverse complement strand
TGAGAGAATTCCATTGTTGAAGTTGCTCTACCTGAAGATATAGTTCTTAATGCAGTAACATATCCGAACATTTCCGATAATGGTACATTTGCTTTAATTATTTTAGCCCCTGAACGATCATCCATTCCAAGAATTACTCCTCTTCGACGGTTCATATCTCCAACGACATCACCCATATTCTCTTCAGGGGTAACAATTTCAACTTTCATTATAGGCTCCAACAATACAGGTTGTGCTTTTGGACAAGCATGTCTGTACGCCATTTTAGCACACACCTCAAAAGACAATGCATCCGAATCCACCGCATGAAAAGATCCATCATTCAGTTGAACTTTTAGCTTATCCATCTCGTATCCAGCTAAAACACCATTTTTCATAGCTGCCTTAAAACCTTTTTCAATAGAAGGAATAAATTCTCTCGGAATATTACCCCCTTTAATTTTATTAACAAATAACAATGCCTCTTCCTGATCTTCATCAGCCGCACTAATTATCACGGTCATATCAGCAAATTTACCTCTACCACCCGATTGCTTTTTATAAGTTTCTCTGTGCTCTATACTGCCTTTAATAGCCTCTTTGTATGTAACTTGAGGAGCTCCTTGATTACACTCTACTTTAAATTCTCTTTTTAATCGATCAAGAATAATATCCAAGTGGAGTTCACCCATTCCAGATACAATAGTTTGTCCGGTATCTTCATCCGTATTCACTTTGAATGTTGGATCTTCCTCAGCAAGTTTTCCTAAAGCAATACCCAATTTATCAATATCAGCTTGAGTTTTAGGCTCAATTGCTATTCCAATTACTGGTTCTGGAAAATCCATAGATTCCAAAATAATTGGTGCATCAAGTGCACATAGAGTGTCACCAGTTTTAATGTCCTTAAATCCTACCAACGCCGCAATATCTCCAGCTTGTAATTTCTCAATCTGATTTTGCTTATTAGCATGCATTTGGAAAATTCTAGAAATACGTTCTTTCTTTCCTGTACGACTATTATGAATGTACGAACCTGAATCCAACACACCAGAGTATGCTCTTGCAAAAGCCAGTCTACCAACAAAAGGATCTGTTGCAATCTTAAATGCCAATGCGGCAAACGGTTCGTCAACACTAGGCTTTCGACTATCTGGCTCACCCGTTTTAGGATTAATACCTTCAATAGCTTCTGTGTCCATAGGTGAAGGAAGTATCTCCATCACATAGTCAAGCATTGTTTGCACTCCTTTGTTCTTGAAGGCCGAACCACAAGTCATTGGAACAATAGTTCCAGATATTGTAGCTTCTCTCAAAGCATCAAGAATTTCTCTTTCTGTAATTGAGTTAGGATCTTCGAAATATTTTTCCATCAAAGTATCGTCAAATTCCGCAACGGCTTCTAACAATTTCTCTCTATACTCAGTAGCTTCTTCAATAAGATCTTCAGGAATATCCACTTCTTCGAAAGTCATCCCTTTATCATCTTCATTCCAAACGATACCTCTCCAGTTGATTAAATCAACAACACCTTTGAAGTCATCTTCCGCTCCAATAGGAATTTGTAATGGCACAGCATTACTACCTAACATTTCTTTTACTTGCGCACAAACTTTCAAAAAGTTAGCGCCAGATCTATCCATTTTATTAACGAATCCTAATCTAGGTACATTGTAATTATCAGCAAGTCTCCAGTTAGTTTCAGATTGCGGTTCAACACCATCCACTGCACTAAACAAAAACACTAGTCCATCAAGAACTCTTAAAGAACGATTTACCTCTACTGTAAAATCAACGTGACCAGGCGTATCAATAATATTAACATGATATTCTTTTTCACGATACTTCCAGAAAACGGTAGTAGCAGCTGAAGTAATAGTAATCCCTCTTTCTTGCTCTTGCGCCATCCAATCCATTGTAGCAGCACCATCATGCACCTCTCCAATTTTATGACTCACACCTGCGTAATAAAGAATACGCTCCGTTGTGGTGGTTTTACCTGCATCAATATGTGCCGCAATACCAATGTTTCTTGTTAAATTTAAATCTCTTGCCATTTCTATTAAATATTATACTCTAAAGTGTGAGAATGCTTTATTGGCCTCAGCCATTCTATGTGTATCTTCTTTCTTTTTAAAGGCTCCACCTTCCTCTTTTGCTGCTGAGATTATCTCTGCTGCTAATTTTTTCTCCATCCCCTTTTCATTTCTTTTTCGGGCATAGCTTATCAACCATTTCATAGCCATAGACTCTTTTCGCGAGTCTCTTACAGATATAGGAATCTGAAACGTTGCTCCACCAACTCTTTTGGATCTCACTTCGACTGCAGGCGTCACATTTGTCAATGCCTTTTTGAACGTCTCTAATCCACCTTCCTCAACTTTTTCAGCGATAATATCCATTGCTGAATAAAAGATTCCGAACGATTTAGTTTTCTTACCACTTATCATCATGTTGTTGACGAATTTAGTCACCACAACATCATTAAACTTTGGATCTGGTAATACGAGTATTTTTTTCGCTTTTTTTCTTCTCATGGCTTATTTCTTTTTAGGACGTTTTGTACCGTACTTAGATCTTCTTTGTGTTCTTCCTTCAACACCTGCCGTATCAAGTGCTCCACGAACAACATGGTATCGAACTCCTGGAAGGTCTTTCACTCTACCACCTCTAATCAAAGCAATACTGTGCTCTTGCAAGTTATGCCCTTCACCACCGATATAGGCATTGACTTCGTTTCCGTTAGTCAATCTAACCCTTGCAACTTTTCTCATTGCTGAATTAGGTTTTTTTGGTGTCGTTGTGTAAACTCTTACACAAACACCTCTCTTTTGCGGACAAGACTTCAAAGCTGCAGAGTTACTTTTCTGTACTTT
>JAJRRH010000175.1 GCA_024279715.1 Bacteroidota bacterium | reverse complement strand
CCCTTTTTCAAGTTCACTTTTTACAGTTATTTTACCATGATGGGCATCTACCATTTTCTTTACGTAATAGAGTCCAAGTCCGAATCCTTTTACGTCATGCACGTTGCCAGTAGGAACTCGATAAAATTTTTCAAAAATAGAATCTAAGTTACTTTTTACAATTCCCTTACCATTGTCTTTTATCGAAATAATTAGGCTTGAATTAGTATTTCGAGTCGTTACTTCTATTTTCGGCTTGTCGGAATATTTTATTGCATTATCAATAATGTTATAAAGGATATTAGTGATATGCACTTTGTCAGCTTTTATTGTAGAATTCTGAGCATTAAGAAAATACTCTAACGATCCCTGCTTTGTTTGAAGGTTGATTTCTAATGCATTTACAGCACCATTGATGATCTGGTGAACATCTATTTCTTCGTCGTTTAGCGATATTTCATCTTTATCTAAATATGCTATTTGAAGCACTTTGTCCACTTGATTTTTTAGCCGTATATTTTCATTATGTATGATTTCAGCATAGCGATGAAGTCTATCAGGTTCATTGATAATATTCTTACTCATTAACACGGAGCTCGACAGAGCGATAGTTGATATTGGCGTTTTAAGCTCGTGGGTCATATTATTGATGAAATCTGTTTTTATCTCAGACAGTTTTTTTTGTTTAAGAATAACGGATAGGGCATAGGCAAAGAATAGAACCACAAGCAAGAGAATAGCGGATAGAAATATCCATAGCTTCATCTTAGACATAATGTCTCCCGTCTTATTCGGAAAGTAAACACCGAAGTAATGACCGTCTTGCTCCCATTTTAATTTCTGGATATTACCACTTGCTTGGCGATCATTTTTATTGTCGAGAGATACTTTTCCCCCAAAGACGATGCTATCGGTAAAGCAGTCATAGATGCCATATTCAAATTCTCTGCTGAGGTTATTATCCGTAAATTCTTGTTCAAGTAGTGTCTCAAGAATATACGGATGTAGGGTGTCATTCATTTTTACGATGAATGAACTCGGTGATATTTGTTCAATTGGATTGTGGATATAGGAAGAATCCTTTCGAATGGTTTGTATTTTTTTATTTACTGTATTAAGTGCGATATGTACCCGGTCGTTGAATTCTTTTTCTTGTTGGTTGTATGTGCGAGTTACCCATACAATCTGTATAGCCAATATGCCTGCTAAAGACAGAACAGCTAGTAATATGACAATTCTGATGTTATTTCTTTTCAAGAATTCGGGTGTTTTTATGGGTGTAAAAATACGAGATTTTGGCTAATATAATCATTTGTATTTAAGTGGATGAACATTTAACAATAGCATAACAAAACTTCAGTTATTCTGAATGCTACGAGTATGATGTTGAGTGAAATCTAAATCACTTTCATAAATAGTGCCTGGTCTGAAACAGACGAGTTTTCATGAACTTAAAACTTAATGCGGAAAAACAATTTTGATTTTGTGGTATTTCCAAACAGACACTTAATACTAGACAATATGTGTTGAGATAAAAAAAAACCTCCATCACAAAGTGTGATGAAGGTTTTAAATATAATAATTCTAGTTTACATCATTCCTGGCATTCCTCCAGGCATCCCACCGCCATGTGCATGAGGTGCTTCAGGCTCTGGTATATCAGCAATCACCACTTCTGTAGTAAGCAACATAGAAGCAATAGAAGCTGCATTTTCTAAGGCAATACGAGTCACCTTAGTTGGGTCTATGACACCAGCTTTGAATAGATCCTCATATTTCTCTGTTCTTGCATTGTATCCGAAATCTTTCTTTCCGTTTTTTACTTCTTGAGCAACAACGGATCCTTCACCACCAGCATTCGCAATGATTTGTCGTAATGGTTCTTCGATAGCTCGCTTTACGATAGCAATACCCGTTGTTTCATCTTCATTTTCACCCTCCAGTTTTTCCAAGACCTTAATACAACGTATTAGGGCAACGCCACCACCAGGTACGATACCTTCTTCCACTGCAGCACGAGTAGCATGTAATGCATCATCCACTCTGTCTTTTTTCTCTTTCATCTCTACTTCAGAGGCAGCACCTACATATAATACTGCAACACCTCCCGCAATTTTAGCCAGTCTCTCTTGTAATTTTTCTTTGTCATAATCAGAAGTTGTGCTTTCAATTTGCGCTTTGATTTGCGTTATTCTAGCTTTGATTTCTTTCTTGTTGCCATTGCCATTTACGAGTGTCGTATTGTCTTTGTCAATAGATACTTTTTCACAAGTACCAAGGTCTGAAAGATCTGCATCTTCGAGTTTACGCCCTTGCTCTTCAGAGATCAATTGACCACCAGTTAGAATAGCGATATCTTCAAGCATAGCTTTTCTTCTATCACCAAATCCAGGTGCTTTTACAGCAGCTACCTTTAACGAACCTCTCAATCTGTTTACCACCAAAGTGGCAAGTGCTTCCCCTTCGATATCTTCTGCGATAATCAAAAGTGGTTTGCCTGACTGTGCAGTTTTTTCAAGCACTGGAAGAAGTTCTTTCATGTTCGAAATTTTCTTGTCATAAATCAAGATATATGGATTCTCAAGTTCTGCTAACATCTTCTCAGAGTTGGTCACAAAGTACGGCGATAGATACCCTCTGTCAAATTGCATTCCTTCTACAATCTCAACGGTAGTTTCCGTTCCTTTGGCTTCTTCCACAGTGATAACACCTTCTTTTTTCACCTTTTCCATAGCTTGAGCGATTAGTTTTCCTATCGCTTTATCATTGTTGGCAGAGATGGTGGCTACTTGTTCTATTTTAGAGTTGTCAGAACCTACATTTTTTGAAATCTTTCTTAGATTTTCGACCACGACTTTTACCGCTTTGTCGATACCTCTTTTAAGATCCATCGGATTAGCACCGGCGGTAACGTTTTTTAATCCTACAGTTACGATAGCTTGCGCAAGAATAGTGGCAGTCGTCGTTCCGTCACCAGCATTGTCAGCAGTTCTTGAAGCCACTTCTTTTACCATCTGAGCACCCATGTTTTCTACCGGGTCTGATAGTTCTATTTATTTTGCTACTGTCACACCATCTTTGGTTACTACTGGTGCACCAAATTTCTTATCAATGATTACATTTCTACCTTTTGGTCCAAGTGTGACTTTTACAGCATTTGCTAGAGCATCGACTCCTTTCTTGAGCCTATCTCTTGCGTCTGTGTCAAATAATATTTCTTTTGCCATTTTAGTTTTTCTTTTTTAATTATATAATTGCTAATACATCAGATTCTTTCATGATAAGATAGTCGACCCCATCTATTGATATCTCCGTTCCTGAGAATTTTCCAAAAAGGACTTTATCACCTTTCTTAAGAGTCATCGGGAAATCAGGTAAGCCTTTACCTACTGCCATTACTTTGCCTTCCAATTGTTTTTCTTTTGCTGTATCAGGAATGTAGATTCCACTTGAAGTCTTTTCTTCAGGAGAGTTAGGTTGTATAACCACTCTGTCTGCCAAAGGTTTTATATTCATTGCCATTGTCTAATTTTTTTTGATATTAATTATTGTTTTTAACTTTAGTCCAATTTTGTGCCAATGACTTTTTTATGACTCATTTGTTTCTTTTGGCAGTTTCAATTGAAAATTTGCCAAAACAAGTGTGACAATTTGACACAGAATAGAAAACCCGCAAAATCCAAATGAGCCATCTATCAGATAATGCGGGTAATCATTAAAAATGTAAAATCAATCACTTTTCGAGACTTCTAAACCATCGAATTAAAGTCTCTTTGTCACTAGTAGATAATTTTGCCTCAGAGTGCATCCAAAGGTAATTATTCAAGGGCATATCGCCTTCTTCAATCACTTCAATTAATTCTTCCAGTTTATGCTTTTTTCTTTTGTCAGTGAAGCTAGCCCATTCCGAAAAGTTCAATTCTTCTTTAGCTTCTTCTATATGGTGTGACATCATCCAGGATACTGGTGCTATATGTGCATACCATGGATAAGTTGTGTTATTAGAATGACAATCATAGCACGATGTCTGTATTAATTTCGAAATATCTTTAGGGGATTTTTCGACTAGTAAGAAGTCATTTTTTGAAGTTTCTGTGGATATATTTCTTTCTGGTCTATATAGTTGGATGACAATAAATGCTACCGCAAGTATCTTGAGTATTTTTTTTACCATAATATAATATTTCTTTGGTTTTGGAGACGTTTGTTATTTCAAAGTTAGCATTTTATTTTTATTGCTTTGTCGAGACACTTTTTAGATGAAAAAAGATTTAATGCTATCCTTGCCTCTGCCAGAGTAATCCGAGTAGTTATATACGAATATTCGTAACTTGTAGAAAGGCTAATTGCTATACTTTTGGGATAAAGAAAAGTCCAGTTGTTGAGTGAAACATTCATTAAATCAACTAGTTATATGGTTATTGAAACTTTCCGTGAGTATTTCCGTAAACTACCTGAAGTCTTTCGAGACGTGAAGTTGAATTTTTTAAAAGTGAGAGAGAATGGAAGATGTAAGATCGAAAGAGCTCAACCAATGGGCTGATTTACTGTTAATTTCTATGTTTTTTGTAACGGCGTATATCGTTAAGGCATTAGTTTATGGTATGTCTAGCGTGTGGTAAGTGCTTGGTTTGAATTTATTCAAAGTAGGTAAAAGAGCATAGAAAAACATAATATTACAATAAAAAAACAGCGATTAATCCAATATGGGTTAGTCGCTGTGTTGTTCTTAATAATTTGTTGAGCAAATCCCTTACAATGGTCCAATGCCACCGCTGCCTTGGATGTCCACATTTAGCGTGATCGGGCTGCCTAAGTAATACACATCACCACTCCCGTATATATGTACATCCAGAAGTAAAAAACTATGTACTCTAGCTTCACCGCTGCCATGAATCTCAATATACGCATTGTCTACAGGAAAGTAACGAGCGTCTAAACTACCACTTCCTTCGATGTTCAGTTCCAAATCTTCCGCAGTGCCGGTGATTTTCATATCTCCTGATCCATCGATAATGCAATATGCTCTGTCATTAATATCTAGGACTAGATCCATATCTCCTGATCCTTCAATAGTCAAGTCGATATCTTCCGCTACAAGTCCCGATCCCGTAACATCTCCAGAACCATCGATAGTGATGGATTCTAAAAAATCAGTAGAGATATAAATACGGTCTTGTGAAGTGCCCCTAACATGATTACTGCTTTCGTAGATACGTAATGTATTGCCTGTAACTTTTGTCTTTATGTAAGGCATTTTATTCTCACCTGCTATTACTTTAATATCGAAATCTTGTGATTGAACGATTTCTACATCTAGCGACCCTTCTACTATTAATCTGTTATATTCATTGACAGTTCTATATTCGGTAAGAATTTGTCCGCTGGCTATATCCTCTTTGACACATGCGTTAAGGCTAAAAAATAAAGCGAACAGAATGATTGATATTTTATTATTCATTACGATTGAGAATTATATGTTTCTCCTAAGACACCTTTTTTAGAGAAAGGTTGCATGGTAGAACTAGGTTATTTTGAAAAGGGGAAACCTAGTATGCATACCTAGTATCCAAAGCTTTTCAATTTTTTACCATCCTTCCTCCAGTCTTTATCCACTTTAATATAGGTTTCAAGAAAGACTTTCTTATCAATAAAAGCCTCAATATCTTTTCGAGCTTGAGTGCCTATTTTTTTCAGTCCAGCTCCTTTATGACCAATCAATATCCCTTTTTGACTCTCTCTCTCCACGTATATGATCGCTCGTATACGGGTAATCTTCTCTTCCTCTTCAAAGCTCTCCACTTTTACCTCACAAGAATAGGGGATCTCCTTGTCAAAATTCATAAATATTTTTTCACGAATAATCTCAGCTACAAAAAAACGTGTACTTCTGTCCGTCAATTCATCTTTGGGAAAAAATGGAGGTCCTTCAGGTAGCAGTTCCTTTACCTTGTTCATCACTTGCTCAAGATTGAACTCATGCAATGCTGAAATAGGCATGATTTCAGCTCTTGGAATGATAGCTTTCCAATGTGCCATTTGCTCTTCCACTCTTTCTTGATCTACAAGATCAATTTTATTAATCAAAAGAATCACCGGGACATCCATCTTCTGAATGATTTCTAAAGTCTTTTGATGATTCATTTCTTTCTCCTTCACATCGGTAATGAAGAGTATAACATCCGCATCTTGTAATGCTGTTTGTACAAACTTCATCATATGGTCATGAAGTTTATAGGCGGCATTTACCACTCCCGGCGTATCAGAAAATACGATCTGATAATCCTCGCCATTTATGATTCCATGGATTAAGTGCCTGGTGGTTTGAGCTTTGGAGGTGATGATGGAGAGCTTTTCACCTACGACAGCATTCATCAATGTTGATTTCCCAACGTTTGGACTTCCGATGATATTTACATAACCTGATCTATGTGACATTTATTTTCTTTTTTTTAAGTATTATCTAAATTTATTATCTACTTTTGTCGTCCCTAAGAAATTCGAATGAACAAAGGTTCATACAAAGATATATCGCGGGATGGAGCAGTTGGTAGCTCGTCGGGCTCATAACCCGAAGGTCGTCAGTTCGAGTCTGGCTCCCGCTACAATGAAGCCGTTTTGTATTTGACAAGACGGCTTTTTTTGTGCCTTGATTTTCTTCATTCTACCCCGCCAGGAATATAGTCTATCTCATCCACTTGTTCGATGAAATATTTTGTGTCGCTCATCCAAGGAAAAGTAAAAAATCGCTCCTTGTAACTGAGTTTAATGTTCTTTCCTTGAACTTCAAATAGTTGATCAATAACATCTTGATTCTTCTTTTCTACAGAAAAGAAGAATCTAGTAGATTCAGATACGCCAGAGCTTATTTCTCCCTCCCATGTCTTAAAAATGACTCCTTTTTTACTGAATTTAACAAGCTCTCCAGCTCGAACCCCTTCACTGAACGGATAGTAGTAGTTGACGGTAAATATCAAGGCTGTAATGAGTACCAGCCCAATTATCAATTTTATAAAAAATCCTTTCATTATGTTTTTATTTTTCTTTTTGACAAAAAGAGGATGTCTAAAATATAGATGTAAATGTAGTTTTATTTAACCACACAAAGGTACAGAATATCTTCATTCCATTTTTTTACCATAAAATACGGTTTTGTCCATGTTTTATTGATAACTTTAACCCCAAGAAAAGACACCAAATAGGTGTAGTATTAACTATAAAAAGAATCAAAATGGCAATTTTAAAAGTAATCGAAATTTTAGCCAATTCTAATAAGAGTTGGGAAGATGCAGCAAATAACGCTGTAAAAGAAGCATCAAAAACAGTTAAAGAGATACGTTCAGTATTCGTTGAAAGTCAGAGTTGTACTGTCAAAGATGGGCAAATTGAAGATTATCGAGTGAATGTAAAAATAACTTTTGGAGTATATTCTTAATCGCAGGGATAATCTAACCTTATGAAAGAAAAAAGCTCTTCGAAATAACGTGGAGCTTTTTTTTGTAGAAATACTTAGCTTTGCACAATCAAATAAAAACAGACCATGGCAAGATTAGAAGATTTTAAATCAGCAATAGAAACTGGATATACATTTAAGAATGAAAGCTTGATTTTAGGTGCAGGGATACTAGACGGTGAAGGAGTGGAAGGATTACAAGTTAAGCTACCCTTGCGTTCATTCAATCGTCATGGATTAATTGCCGGCGCAACAGGTACCGGTAAAACCAAAACGATGCAAATAATTGCAGAACAACTTTCCAGTCATGGAGTACCTTGTTTGCTGATGGATTTAAAGGGTGATCTAAGTGGATTGGCTATGCCAGGGGAGACTAATAAACATGTTGAAAAACGACATAGCATTATCCAGACCCCATGGATGCCAATGGGGATGCCTCTCGAATTGCTTACGATAAGCAATGGTAAAGGAGTGAAGATGAGAGCCACTATAAGTGAATTCGGTCCAGTTCTGTTCTCCAAAATTCTTGAACTCAATAGTACCCAACAGGGCATCATTGCTTTGATGTTCAAATATTGTGATGACAATAAAATGCCCTTGATCGACTTGAAAGATGTAAGGAAAGTGCTTAATTTCATTACCAATGAAGGAAAGGAAGAGATAAAAGAAGAATTTGGACGAGTATCTACAGCCTCTGTATCCACTATCTTGAGAAAAATTATCGAATTAGAACAACAAGGAGCCGAAGCATTTTTTGGTGAAAAATCTTTTGAAGTCGAAGATTTTACGCAACTTACTCGCGATGGAAAAGGGATGTTGTCTGTACTCAGACTGACGGATATACAGGATAGACCAAAACTGTTCTCCACATTCATGCTAAGTTTATTGGCTGAAATTTATGCCACCTTTCCTGAGGAGGGTGACTTGGATAAACCAAAATTATGCGTATTTATTGATGAAGCACATCTGATCTTTAATAATGCTTCTAGGGCGCTGCTTCAGCAGCTTGAAGCCATCGTAAAATTAATTCGCTCTAAAGGGGTGGGCATATTTTTTGTAACCCAAAATCCTACGGATGTGCCAGATGCTGTTTTGAGTCAACTGGGATTGAAAATCCAACATGCTTTGAGAGCATTTACCGCCAAGGATCGTAAGAATATAAAAAAAACGTCTGAGAACTATCCCGATTCTGAGTTTTATAAAACCTCCACCATACTTACAAATCTCGGAATAGGAGAGGCATTGGTCACAGGACTGAATGAAAAAGGAGTGCCCACGCCTCTGGTAGCAACACTTATGAGAGCACCTATGTCTAGGATGGATATACTCACCGACAAAGAGATAGATGAGGTCGTAAGAAGATCTGCCTGGGTGACCAAATACAACGAAGAGATCGACAGAGAAAGCGCATATGAAATCCTAAAAAAGAAACTTGAAGACGCCGCTAAGGATGACCATAAGGAGGAGATAAAAGAGCAGAAAGAGAAGGCAAAAAAAGTGGTGAAAGAAAAAGGAATGTTTGAAGAAGTAAGCAAAAATACCATGGTTCGTCAGATGGGCAGAACTGTCATAAGAGAAATTACTCGTGGTATTATGGGTATGCTCGGATTAAAATCAACCCGTAGACGTAGAAGATGATATATAAAAACATAGCAACTCTTTGTCTTATTATTCTACTGTTGCCATCCTGTGTTTCTCAAAGTGGAAAAAAGAAAGCCTCCAATATTTCTACGGAAGATATAAAGCCTTTTCATCTTGTGTTCTATAACGTAGAAAATCTCTTTGACACCAAAGATGACCCCAAAACCTTAGACGATGATTTCACTCCTGCAGGAAAAAAGAACTGGTCTGATAATCGTTATGATCGTAAGATTGCGCAATTAACTAAAGTGATTAAATCCATGACGGAAAGGCATGGTTACAATCCAGCCATCATCGGGCTTTCAGAGATTGAAAACAGAAAAGTAGTGGAAGATCTTGCAAAAAAACTCTCATCTCCGGGGAAAGAGTATGTCGTTGTTCATGAGGAGAGTGGAGATAGACGAGGAATTGACGTGGCATTGATGTATCGAAGTGACTTGATGAGTGAAATGACACATGAAGCACTGCGTATAAGTTTCATAAAAGGCAATTACCGATCTCGAGATATTCTTTATGTAAAAACAAAAATGATCAATGGAGAAGAACTCAACGTCTTTGTCAATCATTGGCCTTCTCGTCGTGAAGGAGCAAAAGAATCAGAGCCGAAAAGAGTGGCAGCTGCAAGAGCATTACGTTCCAAAGTTGATGAAGTGATGGGGGATGATAAAAATGCAAAAATAATTATCGTAGGAGATTTCAATGACTATCCTGATAATTTGAGCATTACCAGCGAATTAGGAGCTACAGGTGACTTTAAGACCAAAAGCGACCTGTATAATTTAGCTTACGTGTTGAATGCCAACGATAAAGGAACGTATAACTACAAAGGAGATTGGGGTATGTTGGACCAAGCAATCGTGACCAAGTCACTTCTCGAGGGGGAAGGGATTTCTACAACAGCCCAAGGAATGAAAATCTATCAAGAGAAATTCATGATGTATTATGATAAAAAACATCACGAGAGTTATCCTAGTAGAACCTATGGGTATAAATACTACGGTGGATTCTCAGATCATCTTCCTATCATCGTTGAATTCAATGCAAAATAAAAACCCCTATGCATAATAACTCTATTTTTATGACGTTTACTTTTACTAAGTATAGCTTCATGAAAAAGATATTTGCGGTAATCTTTCTGATGGGAATGATAATTCCCTTGAGCGCCCAGTATGGTGGTTCGGCAGGATTTCAATTTATAAACCTTCCGAATTCAGCTCGGAATGCAGCCCTTGGGGGAAGGATAATTTCTATCGCCGATGGAGATTTGAATCTAGCATTGGTCATGCCATCATTATTAGATAGTACAGATCATGACCAACTCGTTTTTAATTACAACGGTTACCTGTCTGATATCAATTATGGAACAGTTGGCTACGCCAAGCATTACCAAGATTTATCAACTTTTTCAGCCTCCTTGCAATATATAAGTTATGGCGATATCGTCGCAAGAGATGTCTCAGGAAATGATCTTGGCAAAGTGTCGAGTGGTGAGTATATGTTCAGCTTGGGAGCAGGCAAAGCGATAGACTCAATGTATAGTATAGGGTCGAATGTGAAATTCATTCTTTCCAACCTTGCAGACTACAATGCTTCGGCAATAGCACTTGATTTGTCTGGGAATTATGTAAGTAAAGACACTTACTTCAGCGCAGGACTTTTGATTCGAAATATCGGAACTCCAATCAAAAAATACTCTCCTAATGAAGATCTTAGCTTGCCATTTGGAATCGACCTGGGACTTACCCGAAAGCTCGCTAAGTCACCACTAAGGTTTAGCCTTACCCTTGAAAACTTGCAACGATGGGACCTCACATATCTTGATCCACGCTTCGTCAATCAAGTTGATCCACTGACAGGGCAAGTTGTTGAAATAAAAGAAGAAAGCCAATTGCAGAAAGGAATGCGCCATGTCATACTAGGCTCCGAATTTATCCTATCGGATAATTTTCATCTCCGATTTGGATACAACTTCAGACGAAGAGCCGAATTGAGATATGAGCAAAAGCCCGCCACATCCGGTATATCTTGGGGTCTGAGCCTGCGTGTAAGTAAGTTTAAGCTGAACTATGGTAGAGCGACCTACAATCATGCTGGCTCCACAAATCATATCAGCATGACCGTAAGATTGTCAGATTTCAAAAAAGGATAACTTGACCTTTATCGAATATACATTCTCTAAGAAAAAATAGTAGTTCGGGATAAACAATAAATTGGTGATGGAAGATGGTTTTGTCAGCTTTTTTGTTATAAATATTACGCAAATTTGTGTTTATAATCCGTTGGCTGAGCTCGAAATAACCTCCATCTACCATAGCCAACAAAAGAAAGGAATGAATAAATGAAAAAAGCATTAAAAATATTTGGAATCATTGCCCTACTCTTAGTCGTCATAGTCATATCGCTGCCCTTCATCTTTAAAGGAAAATTGGTCGATATGACCAAGAAAGAAATAAATACCATGGTCAATGCAGAGGTCAAATTTGGTGACTTCGACCTTAGTTTGTTTTCCTCGTTCCCTAATCTTTCTTTTGAGATTAATATGCTGGATATTAGCGGTAAAGATCAGTTTGAAGGCGTGCCGTTTTTAACTGTTAACAATGCTAAATTTGACATCGATATCATGACTGTCATCAATGGTGAAAAAGTCAAAGTCAATGAAATTCTTATCGATGGAATGAAGCTAAATGCTCTGGTGCTAAAAGACGGTACCGCAAATTATGATATTGCGCTTGCCAGTGATGAGCCTGCGACTACTACAGACGAAAACTCTCCTTATAACTTGATGCTGGATAATTATTCCATAACCAATTCATCCATCGTGTATGACAATAGATCGTTGGATATGTATCTCAAACTTGAAGGGCTAAACCATCAAGGCACAGGATCGTTTAGCGATTTGATGTATGCGTTAAAAACAAAAACATCGGCGGCTACCGTGGATGTGACCTATGAAGGAACTCATTACTTGTCCAAGGCGGATGCCGAAATTCATGCCAATATTGACATCACTGATAACTTCACACATTATGAATTGCAAGCGGATAGTATGCGTGTCAATAAATTATATCTGCAAGCGAATGGCACAGTTGAGAAACCCAAAGATGGTATGGAATTCGACATCGTTTATAGTGCAAAAAAAACATCCCTTAAGAATTTATTATCCCTTGTGCCAGATGAGTTTCTAACGGACCTTGAAGGAATGGAAGCTACAGGAGGCGTCAAGCTCGATGGAAAAGTATTTGGGACTTATGATGATGCCAATCTGCCTGGATTTACTGTCAACTTCAACGTGAATAATGGAAAAATAAAGTATCCAGACCTACCTGAGTCAATTGACCAGATAGAAACCGTAGCAAATATTATTTTCCCCGGAGGGTCCGATTTTGACGCTATCAGTATTGACATGAATTCATTTAATATGATGATAGCTGAAAGCCCGATACACGGTTCATTGCATCTCAAGAATCCCCTGACGGATCCCCTGATAGATATGAGTATAGATGCTCAGTTGGATCTTGAAGATATTGAAAAAACTATTGATCTCGAAGAGTACAAAGACCTAAAGGGGCTAATCACCGCAGATGTAGATTTGAAAGGTAGATTGAGTGCCATTGAAGAAGAGAGGTACGAAGATTTTGTCGCTAACGGAAAAGTGATACTGATGGATTTACTAGTAAAGTCGGACTCAATGCCAGACATATACGTGGATATCGCAAGCTTGGACTTCGCTCCTCAAAAATTAGACCTCAAAAATTGTAAAATACGAATGGGATCAAGTGATTTTAGTCTAAAAGGTGAGGTAAGTAATTACCTTGCGTACTATCTGAAAGATGACATGCTTAGAGGGAAATTTGACATGGTCTCGAAGAGAATTGATCTAAATGAGTTTATGACAGAGGAAGACGAAATAGAGAATAACGCCTCAACAGAAGTCGTAGCGCAAAATGAAGAAGTAGCGCTTGACAGCACAATAGATATGCTTGAAGTACCTGAGAATATTGATTTCGTTCTACAGTCCAATATTGGCGTATTGCTTTATGATAAAATAAAAATGACCAACGTCAATGGACTCATCACGCTCAATAAAGGGGAAGCCAATATGGAGAATGTTAACATGAAGGTGTTGGGAGGTAGCGTCTTACTTAATGGCAAATACACCACCACATCAGGTAATCCGAAAGTGGATTTCAAATACAAGGTAAAGAATATGGACGTGACGCATACGGCTGAAGTATTCAGTACCATGGAGCGTTTTGCACCCCTCGTGTCCAAATGTACGGGTAAGTATTCATCAGATCTATCATTGACCATGGACTTAGATAAAAATATGAATCCGACCTTGACAACCTTAATAGGTGCGGGAGACCTTACTTCTCAAAAGCTATTTGTCAATGGATTTGAACCGCTAAACCAATTAGCAAACAAATTAAATATCTCTCGATTGTCGAAGCAAAATATTGAGAATATTAACTTCGATTACGAGGTGGCAGACGGTAAAGTTATTGTCAAACCATTTGATGTCAAGTTAGATGGAATAGCCACCAATATAAGTGGAAGCACTGGTATTGTAGGAGAACTTGACTACTTAGTGAAAATGAAAGTACCTGTCTCCAAATTGGGCAATAATGTCAATCAGTACCTGTCTGGTCTTGTGGGTAATATCAATAGCTTAGGGTTAAATCTATCAGTAGGTCAATTTGTAAATATGAACTTCAATATCACAGGTACGATGACCCAGCCAAAAATAAGAGTGTCTGTTGTCGGCTCAGAAGGAGAATCTATCAAAGAAACCATCATCAATACTGTGAAGGAAGAGATCAATCAAGTGAAAGAAGAAGTTATTGATGACGCTAAAGAGCGAGCCCGTGAAGAGGCAGATAAAATAATTGCTGCGGGGGAAAAACAAGCAGCTAGAGTGAAGGAAGAAGCAAAAAAACTTGCAGATAAAGTAAGAGCTGAAGCAGACGCTGCGGGAAAGAAACTTATAGACAGTGCCACGAATCCAATCGCCAAGTTAGCTGCTAAAAAAGCAGCGGAAAAACTCAATAGTAAAGCAGATGAAAAAGCAAATCAATTGCTTTCCAAAGCCAATCAACGGGCCGACAAGATAATCTTAGACGCAAAATACCAAGCAGACCAAAAGCTACAATGATGAAAGAGCTAGTACTCGTCGTTTTTTTAATCACCAGCGTGTTGTCGTTACGAGCGCAAGAAGAATGTGCACAACCTACCGATAAAAAGCTTGTAAAGCTACTCGATAAATCGAGAGATAAAAAGTATAACCTTACTCAGAAAATCGAATTTCTAGAAGATGCTGTTTCGATAGAGGAAGATTGTGTTCCTTGTCACTATCAGCTTGGAGTAAAGCTTTATAGGAAAGCAAAAGCCAATGGGACAAGTTATCAAGAAGCCATCTCTGAACTTGAATTGGTTAAGCAAGAATGTCCAGATTTCTCCAGTGATGTGTATTATTATCTTGGGATTATGCACTATGGAAATGAGGATTGGAACTTGGCTTTAACGAGTTTTAAATCGCATCAACAGATGGAAGGTGAAGATAATTTACCTCGTGACTTCGATCGAAAAAAAGAAGATATTGATGATGTAATACTCGAATTACAATTCAAACAAAAAGCAGCTAATAGCACCATTAATATCATCAAAACTAAAGTGAAAGGGGTGTCCTCATCCATTGATGAATACCTGCCGACAATCTCCTTGGATAATGAGTTGATGTTCTATACCCGTAAATATGAGAAAAAAGCCAAAGGCGATATTGTACCTAAGGTGATAGAAGAATTCTGTATGAGTAGACGGGAAGATGTTGAGGTGGATTTTGATAAGGGTATAAAACTTCCGCCACCATTTAACCAAGGAGACAACTATGGAGGTGCTACTATATCGGTGGATAATAGGGAGATGTTTATCACCATATGTAAGCCAGGATCGAAAGGCTATAATAATTGTGACATATACACTTCGAGACTAGAAAAACAAACCAACCCGAAAAATAAGAAAGAAGAATTCCAATGGACAACTTTCGAAAACCTAGGGACTGAAGTCAATACGAAAGATGGATGGGAGTCCCAGCCATCTTTGAATGCTGATGGTAATATACTCTATTTCTCCACAGCACGTGAGACATCTATAAAAAACAAAAGTGGCGTGCCCGGGATGGATATTTACTATACTGAGCGTGATGAAAAGGGTGTGTGGAGTAAAGCACAGTCTTTGGGTGAGGTAATTAATTCTCCGGGCAATGAGAAATCACCCTTTATGCATGGCGATAGCAAAACCCTGTACTTCTCGTCTGATGGATATGGTGGTGTGGGTAAGTACGACCTTTTTTTTACTAGGTTAAAAGACGATGGTTCATGGTCAAAGCCGAGAAACCTTGGTGAGCCTATCAATACGGAATATGATGAGCATGGTATGATTGTGAGTACAGATGGTTTGCAAGCATACTACGCCTCCAACCGTATTGCGGGAGCGGAAGGTTATGATATATATACTTTTCCGATGCCTGAAATTGCTCGTCCTGAAAAGGTGCTTCTTATAAAAGGAGAATTAAAAGATGAAGAAGGTAACGAGATAGTGGATGCCACACTTGAGGTAAAATATATTGATTCTAAAAAAGTGGACGAAATCAAGGTCAATAGTGTCGGAGAATATGCTAAAATTATCAATATCCAAAGGGAAGCAATAGTGCTCACCGTTGTCAAGGACGGATATGCCTTTGATGCACATGTGTATTCAGAGAAAGACACAGAAGAGAAATCGGTTGTAAAAACGACCATTACGCTTCAAAAAATTGAAGAAGGAAAACCCTACCGTATCAATGATATTACATATCCAACAGCTTCACCTGAGCTGAATAGTATGTCACAATTGATACTCAATGAGTTTGCTGACTATCTCAATAAGCATAAGAGTATCAAAATTTCTATCCACGGTCATACAGATAATGTAGGGAATAAAGAAAGTAATCAGAGTCTCTCGACGCAACGCGCCGCCGGAGTGATGGCATACCTTATCGGAAGAAAAGTGTCTCCAGAGCGATTGACTTTCAAAGGTCATGGAGACAATGATCCTATAGAATCCAACAAAACGGAAGAGGGAAGGGCTCGAAACAGGCGTACAGAATTCGTAATCGAATCAAAGTAGAGAAAAAGAGTTGGCATTTTGCGTCCTGTATTCCCTTATTACTTAACTTTGCGGTACAAAATTTATTAAAATGAAAAATCTATTATTCTTATTTATGCTCGTATCAGTATCTGCTTTTGCTCAAGATGATGCAGTAAAGAGCTACGGAGAGAAAATTTCTGATGAAAACGCTTTAGACGTTTCCGTCTTAGTAGAAAAACTTGCAGATGTAGATAGTCTAGAATGCACTGTGACTGGAAAGATATCTTCTACTTGCACCAAAAAAGGCTGCTGGATGACTATCATCATGCCCGAAGGGGATGAAATGCGGGTCACTTTTAAAGATTATGGATTCTTTGTCCCAGTCAGTGGTCAAGAAGGTAAAACAGCTGTAATGCGTGGTAAAGCACAGGTTTCTACGACATCTGTGAAGATGTTACGTCACTTTGCTGAAGATGCAGGTAAGTCAGAAGAAGAAATATTGAAAATTACAGAGCCCATTACAGATATTGCTTTTGAAGCAGATGGTGTGCTGATAAAAGATTGATTAATAGGGTGTAGGACGCTTTTGGAAAGAGATTTATGTTTCAAGGGTAATTGAATTCATTGAGGAATAAATAAATAATTGCAAAAAAGCTTTATTTTGATTGATTCAATTCAAAAAAATCGTAATATTGCACCCCCAAAATAACGGTAATGAACAAGGTAACAGAAATATCAAATATACTAGTAGAAAAGAATAAAACCCCAAATTTCCAGTCAGGAGACACGGTAAATATTCGATACAAAATTAAGGAAGGAACTAAAGAGAGGATACAAGAGTTTAAAGGTATCGTTATCCAAAGAAGAGGGGGTGGAGTTACCGAGACTTTCACTGTACGAAAGATATCTAATGGTGTCGGTGTAGAGAGAATATTCCCTTTGCATTCACCATTTATTGATGACATAGCTGTGATCAAAGAAGGTAAAACTAGAAGAGCAAGAATATTCTATCTAAGAGAGTTGACTGGTAAAGCAGCTCGTATCAAGGAAAGAAAACACTTCACTAAGAAAAAGAAGTAATATTCCCCCTAAGAGAATTTAAGCCTGCTACAATTATTGTAGTGGGCTTTTTTGTTAGGCGTCAAGAATGGCTGACAGTTGTGAGTGTGAGCCTCGAATTATTATACCGAATGATTTATATTGGCCTTTAACAAAAAAGTAAGTGCTCCCAGAGATAGTTTTGCCTATTGAAATGACAGTGATAATCAGGGCCAAGTTACCGTAAGAGTGAGATTTTGACCTATACTAAGCAAGCAAAGACGAAGTCAATTGGAATACTTTAGCAATTCGATACATCGTCAGGCTTATTAGAACTGTGGGATGGGATGTATAAATTAATCCGAAATAATGTCGGAAGAAATCCAATTTAGAAACATCCAATGTTGGGTGCTTGAATATACCCAAACTTGTTTTTTTGCTTAAATGCTGAAAGATAGAGAGTTTTTAAGCGTAAATATGTCCTGTACAGAGATTCATAGTATTGCCATAAATAACCCGCAAATCACCAGACACCTTAAAACAAAAAAAGCCGACTCTAAAAGAATCAGCTTTTCTAAATAAGTTGAATTAATTACTCGGAAGGAGTCGTATCAAAATCAATATCAGAATTGATAACCTCCGTTGGTAAATTGTCTTGATCTATAATTGGACCAGAATTTTTAGCAATCTGTGAAGTAGATACCAAACACAGCACGAATATCGTGATAGCAAGTGTCCAAGTAGCTTTCTCTAAGAAATCCGTAGTTCTTTTAACACCACCAATAGAACTTACGCCAGTAAATCCTGTAGCGAGTCCTCCTCCTTTAGGATTTTGAATTAGTACAACTAGTCCGAGCAGTACGGACACAAATATGATCACAATGGATAGGAAAACACTCATGGTAGTAAATTTAATATTTTTTTAAACGATTGAATTCTTAATGTTTTCAATACGAGACGCAAAGTAACTGCTTTTTTCTGGATTTTTCAAGCGTAAATACTCAAAAGCTTTAATAGCCTTTTCATAGTAACCCTGACGAAGATAAATATCTGCCAAAGTCTCAGACATGAAGTCCTCTCTATCAATTAGACTCTCTTTCGCCATCTTTTCAGAGTTGAAAAACAACTTCTTGCTCGCCTGTACAGGAGTAGTCTCTTGGCCTGCGGGTGCAGTAGCAACATCTTTGCCGCCAATAAAATCAATAAAAGAACCCGTCTCGGCAATTTTTATAACAGGCTTGGGTGTGACATTTCTTCTCAGTGAAGCTAAATCTTCTCTACTTGGAAGGGCTGTTGGATTATTTTTACTTACTTCGAGATTTATAGAGCTCTCAATGGCCTGTGTTACATACTGTTGCTCAAGGCGTATCTCTTCCTTGGATTTCTGTTGTTTGAGGACAATAGATTCGTTCTTGTTTTTTGACTTCTTGTTCTTCTTTTTGGCAGACTCTTCTAGTATGCCGTCAATTTTAACCGAAAGTAAGGCGTGAAGTTGTTTTCTGTCAGGAACATGTATTGCGGACTCTTTTAGTTCGCTGCTCAATCGTACGTCGTCCGTTTGATTGAGAGCCTGTAGGTATAGTAAACGTAAAGATGAAGCGTAAGGATAACGATGGGTCATCTCTTGCAATACTATCAAATCAGAACCTAACATCCGTTCCGGATTTTTCATCAATTCCAATACTCGTTGTTTGTTCATACTACCAGTCTCCTAGAGATTTATCATATATTTTTTGCGCCAACTGATCCATTATATCTGATGCCAGCTTGTCTTCAATGGTGTCAAAATTTACATTCGGATCATAGTCGATAAAGTGCGTAACTGTCGCCTCGATGTTCTTTGCAGGATCTATTGTGTTGACATAGGTCAAATGTACGGAAATTGTAAGACGTTCTTGACTGGCATTTTCATTGACATTAACAGCGACAGGTGAATTTCGATAATTACTAATGTAGCCTTCGTACCTTATGTCCCCATCTTGTTCAGAAAAATCAAGGCGAGTTTGAGAATTCAGCAGGTCAATCAATTTTTCTGAGAGATCTCTGCTATATTTTGGATTTGCTTGAGGGGCCTTGTTTGTGAAATATTTTACGGAAAACGTTTTAGCCTCAATTGGAACAGAGCCCCCATTAAAGGAATATCCAAATCGACAAGAATTTAATCCTGTGATAATGATCAATGCAAATAGAAGTGATGAACGAATTTTCATAGATTATATATCGTATTCTTTTATCTTTCTATACAAAGTTCGTTCCGAAATCCCCAAATCGTTTGCTGCTAGCTTTCTTTTATCCCTGTGTTTTTTTAGGGCCTTTTTAATGAGTTGTTTTTCGTTCTCTTCAAGGGATAAAGACTCTTCTACTTCCACACTGTCGTGGTATTCCGAGGGGCTTGATATAGAGACGATATTATTATTAGATGCAGGTACGTTTATAGGAGCCATACTTTCGTTTCCTCCCCACTGAGTTTGACCTTCGGATTGTATTTGTTGTAAGTATGCTGCATTGTCAGCGGACATGTTCACTCCATTTTTCCCTTGTATATCTAGCACTAAAGACTTAAGGTGAAAAAGGTCGTTCTTCATTTCAAAAAGAACTTTATATAAT
Source organism: Bacteroidota bacterium (assembly GCA_024279715.1). Taxonomy (GTDB): domain Bacteria; phylum Bacteroidota; class Bacteroidia; order Flavobacteriales_D; family JABDKJ01; genus JAJRRH01. The sequence goes on along the minus strand of JAJRRH010000175.1, from coordinate 16,420 downwards.
ATGTCACGTTCCGAAAAGTCATTGCCACTATGCTTATTGATGATAGCGGGCAGGTTCTTAGTATCTATGTTTGGGACATACTTGAGAAGAAGATCTTTGGTGATCAGACGTTCTTTTTCAATTATTGAAATTTGTTCCGTAATATTCTTTAGTTGTCTAATGTTTCCTTGCCAGCTATGGTTAATCATCATCTGCATAGATTCATCCGTAAGACTGATAATAGGCATATTGTATTTCTCAGAAAAATCTACTGCAAATTTTCTAAACAACAACAAGATATCTTCTTTTCTTTCTCGCAATGGCGGCAGTTGGATTGTTACCGTACTCAGTCGATAATAAAGATCTTCACGAAATTTTTCTTTCTGAATTTCTTCTTCCAAGTCCTTGTTCGTTGCAGCAACAATACGAACGTCCGTTTTTAGTGTTTTTGAGGATCCCACTCGGATAAATTCACCTGTCTCCAAAACTCTCAGTAATCTAACCTGCGTTTGTAAAGGCATCTCAGCCACTTCGTCCAAAAATATAGTGCCACCATCAGCCTCTTCAAAATAGCCTTTTCGGGCAGAGTTGGCGCCAGTGAATGCTCCTTTTTCATGTCCGAATAGTTCAGAGTCTATTGTCCCCTCTGGAAGAGCGCCACAATTGACAGCAATATAACGTTTGTGTTTTCTATGTCCATAGTTATGAATAATCTTGGGAATCACCTCCTTGCCAGTACCACTTTCACCTCTCACCAGAACTGAAATGTCTGTTGGAGCAACCCGTAAAGACGTCTGAATAGCTCTTTCCAGTTTTTCAGAATTACCAATAATCCCAAACCTTAATTTTACACTTTGTATATCCATACTAATCGATTTTGTTCACAACCTCTGCAATAACTGTCTGTGAGGTGCATGTAATGGCTTTCGCCATAATATAATCCCCGGGTTTTACGTCCCCTCTAGGTATAATGAAAACTACATTTTGAGAATTCCTGCCAAACAAATGGTCTTCAGATCGTTTGGAAGTTCCTTCTATTAATATTTCATGTGTATTGTCAAGACAATTTTTGGTGCGAATTCCCGAGTGTTCTTGTTGTAATTGAACTATCTCATTATGTCTTTTTTTCTTTGTCTCTAAAGGTATGTCGTCTTCATACTTTCTCTGTGCAAGGGTTCGTGGTCTCTCGCTGTAAAGAAACATGTATGCAGAGTCGTATTGCACCTCTCTCATCAAACTCAATGTGTCTTGATGTTGCTCTGTCGTTTCACCACAAAATCCGGTTATCAAATCCGTAGAAATTGCGCAATCCGGAATAATATTTCTGATCGCTTCAATTCTTGTCATATACCATTCTCGAGTATATCCACGATTCATTTTTTTTAAGATATCCGAATTTCCAGATTGCACTGGTAGATGAATGTAGTTGCAAATGTTATGATGATCTCTAATGGCTTCCAACACTTCATCCGTCATGTCCTTCGGATGAGAAGTGGAGAATCGCACCCTCAATTTTGGGCTTACTTTTGCTACTTTTATCAGTAGTTGAGCAAAATTCACCGTCTCCTTTTCCTTATCAATCACTTCGTGTTTACGATTAGTATTCCAACGGTAGGAGTCCACATTCTGTCCCAATAATGTCACTTCGCGATAGCCTTGTTCAAAAAGATATTTCGCTTCGTGCACAATAGTTTCAGGACTTCTACTACGTTCTCGCCCCCTTGTAAATGGTACGACACAGAACGAACACATGTTGTCACATCCACGCATGATTGAAATATACGACGTGACACCATTGCTGTTGAGCCGTATTGGGTTGATGTCCGCATAAGTTTCCTCTCTTGAAAGTAATACGTTTACCGCTTTCTGACCAGATCCAGCTTGCTTGACTAGATTCGGAAGATCTCTGTATGCATCGGGTCCAACCACTAGGTCTAACAGCTTTTCCTCTTCCAGTAACTTGTCTTTGAGTCTCTCAGCCATGCATCCAAGCATTCCGATTATCAGCTCAGGACGTTCTTTCTTCATCCTGTTATACTGCTCGATACGATGACGCACCCTAGTCTCAGCATTCTCTCGAATAGAACAAGTGTTAATCAGCACTAAATCAGCGTCACTAGCGTCCCTTGTGGTGACATACCCTTCTTTAGCAAGGATGGTAGCAACTAGTTCGCTATCGGAGAAATTCATTTGACAGCCATAGCTCTCTAAAAACAGCTTTTTGGCATTTTTACCAGGAGCGGTTTCCATAATTGTAGCCTCACCTTGTCTGCTTTCGATAATTTCCTTCCCTACTAACCCTTCTTTAATTTTCGCCATAGCTTATTCTTTTCAAGGCAAAATTACGTTTTTTTACAATATGACAAAGTGTCAGTTCAGTGTTTATTTTATCGACTTCATGTAGTTGCCAATTATGACGACTAGATTGACAGCTAATTATCGGACAATGAACTGTATAAAAGTTTGTTTTCGAATTGTATTCTTCCGTTTAATTTTGTGTTTTTTTAATCCTGAAGTAAGAAGATTAGATGTTGGTCGGTTTGTGGTTAAAAACACGTCTAATCATACTGTTTAATAGCCTATTCACATATTTTATTTTAGAGAATTAAAAAATAATTTTCTTTTGCATTTTTATTTTGCTTTACATTTGCTAACTTTCTAAAAATAATTTTTATGGCAAAGAATCTTGTAATCGTAGAGTCACCAGCAAAAGCTAAGACCATTGAAAAATACTTAGGATCTGACTATGTTGTGAAGTCTAGTTTTGGTCACGTAAGAGACCTTAAGGGCAAAGGAATGGCCGTGGATATTGAAAATGACTTCACGCCTACATATGCAGTGTCTGATGACAAAAAAGATGTGGTTAATGAATTGCTTAAGTTGTCCAAAAAGGCGCAGATGGTATGGCTAGCGACGGATGAGGATCGTGAGGGAGAGGCTATCTCTTGGCACTTAGAGCAAGCTTTAGGGCTCACGGAAGAGAATACAAAAAGAATTACTTTCAATGAAATCACTAAGAGTGCCGTCTTAAAAGCCATTGCCAATCCGAGGGGTATCGATAGAAATCTCGTGGATGCGCAACAAGCAAGAAGAGTTTTGGATCGTTTGGTGGGGTTTGAACTGTCGCCAGTGTTATGGCGGAAGATAAAGCCATCATTGTCCGCGGGACGAGTGCAGTCAGTAGCCGTTCGTATCATCGTGGAGCGTGAACGTGAGATACAGGGTTTTGTAGCAAAAGAATCTTTTAGAGTAGTAGGAATGTTCCTTGTTAATGGGAGCCCGTTTAAAGCTGTATTGGGTGAGAAATTTGCCAATGAAGCGGATGCAAAGAAATTCCTAGAAGATTGCAAGGGGGCATCTTACGAAATCACTGATTTACAAGTTAAGCCTGGGAAGAAAAGTCCGTCGGCACCATTTACAACTTCAACGCTTCAACAAGAAGCTTCTCGAAAGTTGGGGTATGCCGTTGGGCAGACCATGCAAGCTGCGCAAAAATTATATGAAGCAGGACACATTACTTATATGAGAACTGATTCGGTGAATTTAAGTGAAACGGCGAAAGTTGGTGCCAAAGAGTCAATTGTCCATAATTTCGGAGAGGAGTATTCAAAAACAAGAACCTTTAAAACCAAAAGTAAAAGTGCTCAAGAAGCGCATGAGGCCATTCGACCAGCCAATATGATGGTGAAGACATTGGGGGATGACCGAAACAATAAGTTGTATGAACTTATCTGGAAAAGAGCTGTGGCGTCGCAAATGGCGGATGCAATATTAGAAAAAACAGTCGCAACCATTGCTATTTCTACACGTAAAGAGAAATTTGTCGCAACCGGAGAAGTGATAAAATTTGATGGTTTTTTGAAATTGTATATCGCAACTAAAGAGGAAGACTCTGAAGATACTGAAGATGCAGGATTATTGCCAAAAATGAAAGTGGGAGATAGTCTAAGTGTTCAAGAAATAGAAGCATTACAAAGATTCACCAAGCATCCACCACATTACTCAGAGGCAACCTTGGTGCGTCGACTAGAAGAGCTCGGAATTGGTCGTCCATCAACTTACGCACCGACAATCGGCACCATTCAACGTAGAGGATATGTAATTAAAGATACAAGAGAAGGTACTCCTGTGGACTATACTTTGCTAAAACTAGTAGATGGTCAAATTACGGAAGACAAAAAGAGCGAATTGAAAGGGTATGAAAAAAACCGACTCTTTCCTGAAGATATGGGGGTAGTGGTTAATGATTTTTTGGTGAAAAACTTTGAAAAAATATTAGACTATGATTTTACCGCTTCCGTAGAAAAACAATTTGATGATATTGCAGAAGGCCAGCTGAAGTGGAACGATATGATCAAGGAATTTTACGGGCCATTTCATCTTCAAATAGAGGATACACTTGAAAATGCGGAACGTGCCTCAGGGGAACGTAAGTTGGGTGCTGATCCTAAGTCGGGTAAAAAAGTGATTGCTAGAATCGGAAGATATGGCGCCATGGTTCAAATTGGATCTGTAGAAGATGAAGAAAAACCTCGATTTGCATCCTTGCATAAAGATCAGTCTATTTCAACAATTACTTTCGAGCAAGCAATGAAGTTATTTGATCTACCAAGGAAGATTGGAACGTATGATGATGAAGAAGTATCTGCGGCAATCGGTAGATTTGGTCCTTATGTGAAATTCGGGAAATTATTTTGCTCGATTCCTAAAGATGCCGAATTTACGGCCTATAATATTACAATGGATCAAGCGGCGGTACTTATCGAAGCAAAGAAAAAGGCGGAGAAAGAGAAGTATATCAAAACATTCCCTGAGAATGAAGATATACAAGTCTTGAACGGAAGATATGGACCGTATATCAAAGCTGGAAAAAAGAATGTAAAAATACCAAAGGACAAAGTGCCAGCGGATCTTACTCTTGAAGAATGTCTTGAATTAGCAGCGAATGCTCCTGAGAAAAAAGGTAGAGGTAGAAAGGCTCCAGCTAAAAAGAAGGCTACGACGAAGAAAAAACCGGCAGCAAAGAAAAAAACTACCGCTAAAAAGAAACCTGCGGCTAAGAAATCCTCTCCAAAAAAATAAAATTCAGGCATGGAGGATATATCCATCTTTCTTAATCCGTCCAATGTCATTGAGAAGATTGACGTCTCTGAGATTTCTGGATCTGTAGCGAGTGTTATCGATATCTATGATGGTAACGATTTTCCTGACCTCGAGGAGTATGGTATCGCCATACTCGGAATGCAAGAGAGCAGGGGGGATGTTGCTAATCAAGCGTGTTCTGAAGGAGTAGAGCCTATTCGTGAAGCATTCTACCGTCTATACATGGATAAGCCAGATGTCAAAATTATAGATCTAGGCAACATACTGCCTGGTCATACTCTCAGTGACTCGCAATTCGCTTTGGAATCTGTTTGTGAGTATTTAGTAAGTCATAATGTCGTTCCGATAATTATAGGAGGAGCACAACACCTGACATATGGTATGTATAAATCATTTGCTCGATTAGAGCGTATGGTGAATCTAACCGTGGTGGATGCCAAAATGGATATCGGAGATGCGGAAGCTCCTTTGAATAGTAATAATTATTTGAGTAAGATAATACTTGATGAACCAAATTTTCTGTTCAACTATAACAGTATAGCCTATCAAAAATATTTGGTCAACCCTGAAATACGGGTAATGCTTGAAAACATGCACTTTGATTTGAACAGACTCGGTGCAGTACGTGGAAATGTAGTAGAAGTAGAGCCTATACTACGAGGTTCTGACATGCTAAGTTTTGATTTGTCTGCCATACGAAAATGTGATTTTCCTGCCCATGACAATTCTCAAGTCAATGGGTTGAGTGCCGAAGACGCTTGCCATGTGTCCATGTATGCGGGTATGAGCGATAAGCTAATGTTGGCAGGGTTTTTTGGATATAATCCAATTCTGGATGACCTCTCTCAGTCCGCACAACTAGTAGGGCAGATGATATGGCATTTCGTAGAGGGATTCAAGATGCGTAATAGCGATAATTTTATTTATGATAAAAGCAGATTTATGAAGTATTCTGTCCCAATTGAGAAGGATCATGACATTACTTTTTATAAATCTAAGCAGACGGACCGTTGGTGGATGGAAGTTGCCTATCCAAAAGTGGAAGGTGTAAGATTTAGTAGAAAAGAAATGGTTCCTTGTTCTTATTCAGATTATGAAGTAGCAACAAAAGGGGAATTGCCTGATAGATGGCTTCTTACGTACAATAAGTTCCTGTATTGAAATGTATAAAGGTGATGTTTATATTTTTTAAAGGTACATGAATGAATTTTTAATCAGAATTAATAATGAATAAAGAAAGGGTTTTTTTGAAATGTAAATGAATAAGGTAGGGTCAGTTAGAATCGGTGATGCAGGTGGTTTACATGCCTTACGATTCATAGTATTGTACATTATTAAGTTAATCAATTTCAATAATATTTTTTTTATCTCATTTAAATTTAATTACCTTAGCGTGAAATTTTAGTAAAACAACCAAAGAATAATATTAAAATAACCAAATGAAAAAAGTATTTTACATTTTTGCGATGATATTGATGGGGGTGAGTTTGAATGCTCAACAAGATGTCCAATTAACACACTATTCATTTGATAGGTTGTCTATCAACCCTGGTTTCGCAGGTTCTAAGCAAGCTATTTGTGCGACAGCAATTTACCGTCAGCAGTGGACAGGTTTTGATGGGGCTCCCACCACGACATTGTTTAATGCACATATGCCTTTGACAAGAGCAAAAAGTGGTATTGGTCTTACTGTTATTTCTGATCAGTTAGGTCAGGAAACAAGCACCTTCGTAAAAGGTGCCTATTCATACCATCTGCCAAATGTAGGTAGCGGTAAATTAGGATTAGGTATTTCTTTAGGGTTATTGTCAAAATCTTTGGGAAGTGATTGGATTTCATTAGATCCAGTAGCAACAGATGTCGCTATACCCGATGCGGGAAAGTCAGCAGGTGTATTTGACCTTTCTTTAGGGGCTTATTATTGGACACCAAAGATGTATGTTGGATTGTCATCAACGCACCTTACAAAAGGAGATCTTACAGAAATGAATTATACCGTAGCTAGACATTACTACTTAATGGCAGGCTATAAACATGAATTGTCTTCGATAATTGATATAGAGCCTAGCATTCTTGTGAAGTCCGATGGTGCGGCCACTATATTCGATATTACTGCTCGTGGTATATATAATGACTTTGCTTGGTTTGGTCTTACTTATAGATTAGATGATGCAATCGCACCAATGGCAGGAATTAATTATAACTTTCCAGACAATAGAAATAGCATTAGAATAGGCTATTCATACGATATTACAACCTCAGAAATCAAAAATCACAGTAGCGGCACTCACGAAATTATGGTGAACTTCTGCAAAAAACTGTTCAAACCACTACCTAAAAAAATATACAAGAATGTGCGATTTTTGTAATTCATGAAACAAATTACAGAAATCCACGTTAAATACGGCAAGGAATAATTTTGAAACAAACAAATACTCATAGTTTGAAGAGTACATCACTAAATTTGATTAACATGAGAAAGCTAATATATGGTTTTTCTATCCTTACACTACTAGGTAGTTGTAACGGGGGGGGTAGAGGCGAATTGATAGGTACTGGTCCGCGTGCGGATTTTTATCAAGTCAATCCGTATGGTATGAATTACATTCCGCCAGGTAGTTTCCAGATGGGGCCTAGCGATCAGGACGTACCTTATGCGCACAACGCAAAAACAAAAACAGTCTCTATCCAAGCATTTTATATGGATGACACCGAAATTACTAATGACGAATATCGTCAGTTTGTATATTGGGTACGTGATTCACTGGCTCACAATTTATTAGGAGATGCGGATATAGGTGAACACCTTATCACTGAAGATGAATATGGTGAAGACATAGATCCGCCAATGATAAATTGGGATGAGCCTATCGAATGGGATGGTGAAGAAGAGCGTGAAGAGCTTCTAGATATGTTCCTTTCAGAAGGTGAACGTTATTATGGTCGTAAAGAGTTAGATACTCGTAAATTGAAATATTCGTATTTCTGGATAGATTTGCAAGCAGCTGCTTCAAAATCAAGCAGAGACTTAGATCTTTCTTATGAGAACTCTAAGGGACAATCGAATTCAATTCGTGGTCACATAGATCGTTCCAAGTATATTATCCGTGAAGAAATTAATGTTTATCCAGATACGTTAGTGTGGATAGCGGATTTCACCTATTCCTTTAACGAACCTATGACAGAAGCTTATTTTTGGCACCCTGCATTTGATGACTATCCTTTGGTTGGTGTTACTTGGACACAAGCAAAGGCTTTCAATGTATGGAGAACACAATTGTTGAATAGTTTTAGAAGAAGTCATGGAGTGGCTATGGTACAACGATTCAGACTGCCTAGTGAGGCAGAGTGGGAGTACGCTTCTAGAGGTGGATTAGAGTCCAACCCATATCCTTGGGGTGGTCCTTACACAAGAAATATTTTTGGTTGTCCATTGGCTAACTTTAAGCCAATGCGTGGTGACTATATTGAAGATGGTGGATTCCATACTGTTGAGGCTGATTCATATGAGCCAAATGATTTCGGACTATTTTGTATGTCTGGAAATGTTGCGGAATGGACAAATACCGCTTATGATGAGTCAGTTTATGACTTTTCACATGATCTTAATCCGGAGTATACTTATGATGCATTGAAAAATGATCCTCCGGCATTGAAAAGAAAAGTTACGCGTGGGGGATCGTGGAAAGATGTGAAATACTACATCCAGACAGGAACAAGAACTTATGAATACCGAGATACAGCTAAGTCCTATGTAGGATTTAGATCTGTCATGTCTTATTTGGGGAGAGGCAAGTCAGGAAATCCAGAAGACTGGAACTAATATCAAAGTATCATTATTACAACAAAATAAAACAATTTAATTAATAACAAAAACAAGGAATAATTATGAAACCAGGAAGTTTAGGATGGAAAAAATTTATGGCAAAGCTGTATGGTATAGGTGCAGCAGTAGTGATTTTAGGAGCACTATTTAAAATTATGCACTTTCCAGGTGCAGGACCTATGCTCATTGTAGGACTAGGAACAGAAGCATTGATTTTCTTGTTTTCGGCATTTGAGCCATTGCATGAAGACCTGGATTGGACGCTTGTATATCCAGAATTAGCTACTGGTGAGCAAAGAGAAGCCGGAGCTGGCATTGCATCTTCATCAGGTGGTTCTGTAACTGCTCAGTTAGACAATATGTTGGCTGAAGCGAAAATTGAACCTGAACTTATTGCCAGTCTTGGAGATGGACTACGTACATTAAGCTCGCAAGCTAGTAGCTTGTCTGAGATTACAGAAGCTTCTGTGGCAACAAATAATTATGTAAACTCTTTGAGTTCTGCAGCAGATAAAATGTCTGAACTAACGGATACATATTCACAAGCAGCTTCTTCTATAATGGGAATAGCTAATTCTGCCGGTGGCGGAGCAAGTGCCGGAGAAGAGCTGACTAAGATGACAAACAATCTTACAGAACTTAATAAAGTATATGAGCTGCAACTTGAATCTACAAGAGACAAACTGCAAGCTACTGATGATGTGATGTCAGGAATTGAACGTGTAATGGCTAATCTTAAAGATTCAGAGGAAGACACGCTTCGTTACAAAGACAATATCAAAGAACTTTCTAAGAATCTCTCTCAATTGAATACCGTCTATGGCAACATGTTGTCTGCTATGAACTTCAATACGGGAGGAAACTAGCGGTTTACCTGGGTATATTTTAATCAATAACCACTAAAAACATATAATAATGGCGTCAGGTAAACAATCACCAAGACAGAAAATGATCAACATGATGTATCTTGTGTTGACAGCCCTTTTGGCAATGAACGTATCCAAGGATATTTTGAATTCGTTTATTACAATTGATGATGGGCAAAGGAAATCAATGAAAGCAATAAATACTGGAGTCAGTGGGCAGATGTCACTTTTTAAGCAACGAGCCGAGGAGAAACCTGCTAAGTACGGAGCTGATTACAAACGTGCGGAGGCAATGCATAAGACAGCCCAAGATCTTTTCACTCATATTAATTTGATAAAGGCGAAAACGATATCTATCTCAGAAGGTAAAACTATGGAGGAAGTATATAATGCATCACAGGATACTGTCCTTAATTTAATATATGTTGACGGTAAGGATAAATATGATGATAATACGCGTGTCATGATAGGCACAGGCGTGGCGGCAGATCCTGAGATGGATACTTCTAATGAAAATACTGAAAAGTATAATTATCGAGTTGCTGACCTAAAATTGAGATTAGAAGCTTTTAGAAATCAAATTGCTACTGATTTCCCTAAGGAGAAGGACTTGGTTGCTTCTGTCAACAACATTTTTAAGTTTGATGACTTGAAAGACGTTGAGGGCAAGGTTGTAACTTGGGAAATGTTAAATTTCTACCATGTTCCATTGGCAGCGACCACATCAATACTGTCTAAAATTCAATCCGATATTTTGAATGTAGAATCCGATGTGATAGGGTCCATATTTGCATCTGTAGAGGGACAGACGTATAAATTCAGTAAATTAACTGAGGCAGTTATTCCTGAAGCTACATATATTTCACAAGGAGGAAAGTTTAAGGCGGATGTATTTTTGGCAGCCTTTGATGACACTAATCCACCAACAATATTATTAGGTGCACCTGGTGTAAAGTATGATTCTATTTCGCAAAAACTGAATGGAGAATCTGTTCAGCTTGAAATGGATGGACCAAAAGGAGTGGTAGAAATACCCGCAAATGGACTTGGACCACAACATAGAGAAGGGGTAATCATATTTGAACCTACTGGCATGAAAAAGGTTGTGAGGGGTTTTAATCTTGATTATACCGTTGCCGCGCCAGCATTAGTGGTTTCGCCTACCAAGATGAATGTGTTCTATAGAGGTTTGAGTAATCCAGTGAGTATCTCAGTGGCGGGTTACAAAGATTCGGATTTATCCCCATCCATGACTAATGGAAAGCTTACTAAGGGGGCAAATGGATGGGCTGTGTCAGGACTTGGAAGTGGAAAGACTGCCGTTATATCCTGTTCAGCTAGACAACCTGATGGATCTTCTAGGAATGTCGGTTCAGTAGACTTTAGAGTTAAAAATGTACCAGATCCAATTGCTTACTTCGGTGGCAAGAGTTCTGCTAGCTCTTCTATAGGAAAAGGTGAATTGCGTGCTGCAGCTGGTGTTATTGCTAAGCTCAAAGATTTTGAATTTGATGGTGTAAAATTTACTGTAACACAGTTTAAATTTTCTATGGTTATCAAAGGTCAACCGATTGAAAAAGTTTCAAAAAGTAACAGACTAACCGCTGAAATGAAACAAATGATCCAATCTGCAAAATCAGGACAAAAAGTTTATATCGAAAATATAAAAGCAAAAGGTCCAGGTGGAGGAACAAGATCATTGGGTTCAATTACTCTTAAAATTAAATAAATAAGATCGACGATGAGAAAGAAGATTCAAGCAATAGTATTAGGTGCCGTAGTCGTATTAAGTTGCGGTGCATTGAAGTCTCAATATGTATTAGACGGAGCGTATGTTCCTGAACATATCAAAGAGAGAAAAGTAGTGCCTTATCCTTCGCTAAGACAAGCGGATGTGATGTGGGAGCGACGAATCTGGCAGATCATCGATATGCGAGAGAAGGTAAATCACCCATTATATTATCCTATTGATCAATTACAAAATAGAAAAAGTCTATTTGATGTTATTCGATATGGATTGATGGAAGAAAAATCAGTTACTGCATATAGTACAGGACCTTTAGGACAGGATGATGAGTTTACGACCCCTTTAATGGTTAATGAAGTTAAGTCTATGTTCTCAAGTATTGATACTACTTGGACGGATGATATAGATACTGGCGAGTTGGTACAAGTAATTCAGCAGATTGATATTGAGTCTTCTGATATTAAACAATTCAAACTTAAAGAGTCATGGTTGTTTGATCGACAACGTTCTGAAAGATATGTCAGAATTATTGGATTAGCACCACGTCAAGAAGTAAAGGGTGAAGATGGAGAGATAAGAGGAACAAGAGACATGTTCTGGCTATATTTCCCTGAATGTCGTTACTTGTTTGCCAATTGGGATGTGTTTAATAGAAACAATGATTCTGAAAGACGATCTTTTGATGATGTGTTTATGAAGAGAATGTTCAATAGCTACGTGGTAAGAGAATCAAATCCTTCGAATAGAGATATCAGTGAATATACTTCAGGAATCGACCACTTGTTGGAGTCTGAAAGAATTAAAGAAAATCTCATGGAATTAGAACATGACCTTTGGTCTTTCTAAGGGGTAGATAGAATTATAGTAAAAGCCATTTCGATTTTCGAAATGGCTTTTTTTGTCGGAATTATTTTAGGTATCTATTGTCCTATAGGGTAATCTGAAAATTCATTTGTTTAAACCATTCTTTGTTTTATGACGACATTAAGGATTAACCCGAAAAATTCATCCATTTTTCAGCGATTAAGTAACACCTGTAAGTATGGAGTTTTTCAAACACCCAAATTTGGGTGTTTCTAAATCGGAGTTTCACGTTTTGCTTCTCACAACCTAGCTCCCAGTTCTGCTGAGCGTGTCTAAGTATTCATACAATGCCCTTTGTTTTTGTATGAATAAAGCGGATTAAGGAGCAGAAGATAAAAATATATTGGATGATCGTACATCGGTACATAATGGCATAGCGATTTTGTTATCAAACCAAAGAAAGCTAATCTCGTTTGGTCAAATCCTTGAAGGCATCTTCTAAGCTTCGGGCTGTATAGTTTTGTGTTAGAATAGCCACATCATTGTCATTGGCAAGATTGAAAATATCTGCACGTATGTCGATGTCATTATCTACAGTAATATGCCAGTAATTCTCTTTTAGACCTTCAACAGAAATGACTCCTGACAGTCTTTCTATATCCTGCTTCTTAACTTTGCCATTGAATTCTACCTCCAATACTTTAGACTGTTTGTTAAGTATCAATTCTTGTACTCCTTGATCCGCTACCTTCTCTCCTTTGTCAATAATGATAACTCTAGTACATATCGCTTCCACTTCTTGCATGATATGGGTAGAAAGCATAACGGTTTTTTCCTTACCAACTTTTTGAATCAGAGATCGTATTTCTACCAACTGATTTGGATCAAGGCCACTAGTAGGTTCATCTAATATTAAGACCTGCGGATCATGTATCATTGACTGCGCCAGACCAACCCTTTGTCGGTACCCTTTCGATAGCGCACCAATCTTCTTGTGCTGCTCGATTTCGAGCCCTACCATGTCTATCATCTCCATGACTCTTTGTCGCTTGTTCTTGACCTTATATAGGCTTGCAATAAAACCTAAATACTCCTTGACATACATATCTAAGTAAAGGGGATTATGTTCTGGAAGATAGCCAACGAGTTTCTTAACCTTTGTTTGCTCTTCTAGCACGTTGTGTCCAGAAATATACGCTTCTCCGTAGGTGGGCTTAACATAGGTGGTGAGTATTTTCATCATCGTAGATTTCCCAGCACCATTAGGGCCAAGAAAACCCACAATCTCCCCTTTACCGATAGAGAAACTCATTTCACTCAATGCACGCTGCGTGCCATATATCTTTGTGATATTTTTAACTTCAATAGAACTGCCTGAACTCATAGCGACAAAAATAATAATTATTGATGGGATACCACAAGAATCTTATGTTTCTATTAATATTTCTACTTTGGTTGGAACTGTAATAGTGGGTTTGCTATATTCAAATTCCAAAATCTATCTAAAATCGTTCATTCAGGAATAATTATCTTAATTTTGCATTATGCAGCAAAAACTTGGAACAGTACTAAAATCAACAGGTAGTCGTTTTGGCATCATGATGGATGAAGGCGAAGTAATCGATGCAGTATTGCGGGGTAAATTTCGTCTGGAGGGAAATCGTAGTACTAATCCTGTGGCGGTTGGCGATCGTGTAGAGATTGAAACAATAAATGATGACAATACCATCACGAAGATTCTGCCAAGGAGAAATCACATCAAAAGAAAATCCATAAACCTTTCCAAGGAGTCTCATATTCTTGCTGCCAATATCGACTTGGTGGTCATCGTAATTACACTCATTAAGCCCTACACGCCGATAGAATTTATTGATAGGATACTTCTCAACGCCGAGGCGTATGGGATAGCCCCACTTTTAGTATTCAATAAGTCTGATTTATATTCAGACAAGGAAGAAGAAAAGTATCAAGAGATGAATGCTATCTATACGGATATTGGTTATCAATGTATAAAAGTTAGTGCGCTGGAAGGCGATATGGTTGGTTTAGAAAAATTATTAAGCAGAAAAATCTCCTTTTTTATTGGGCAATCCGGTGTCGGTAAATCCACCTTGATCAACCGACTGCTCCCGAATCTTGATTTGGCTACTAAATCTCTCTCTGACTCTTATGATACCGGTAAGCATACCACCACATTTGCGGAGATGTATCCATTAAATAAAGACACCTTCATTATCGATTCTCCTGGGGTAAAGGCTTTTGGAATTCTCGATTTAGAAAAAGAAGAAGTAGGATTGTATTTTCCTGAATTAAAGAAACGTTTACCCGAATGTAAATTCTACAATTGTATGCATATCAATGAGCCAAAGTGTGCGGTGAAAGAGGCTGTTGAATCAGGGTATATCGCTTGGACAAGATACAAGAGTTATGTTTCTATCGTACAAGATTTCGATGAAGAGAATCAGTTTAGAATACCAGATCATTTGAAATGAGAGTCGTCATACAACGTGTAAGTGAAGCTTCTGTATCTATTGATGGAAAGGTTAAGTCGTCCATTAATAATGGCTATGTACTATTGTTGGGAGTAAGCACAGAGGATGATAACATGGATGCCGATTGGTTGGTCAATAAGATATTAAATCTACGAATATTTTCAGATGAAAGTGGGATGATGAATAAGTCAATCATAGACGTCGATGGTAGTGTATTGGTCATATCTCAATTCACCTTGTACGCTAAGACGAAGAAGGGGAATAGACCTTCATTTATCAAGGCGGCGAAGCCCGATGTTGCTATACCGCTGTATGAATACTTTGTACGGAGGATGGAAGAGGGGATAGGTCATGAAGTTGGTACGGGAGTGTTCGGCGCTGATATGAAAGTGTCATTGGTCAATGATGGACCAGTAACCATCACGATAGATACTAAAAATAAGGAGTAATGAATATAAAGGAATATCAAGCTCAGGTTGATCATTGGATAAAAAAATACGGCGTTAGATACTTTGATGAACTTACCAATATGGCAATTCTGACGGAAGAAGTGGGAGAGGTTGCTCGTATTATTTCTCGTAGGTATGGTGAGCAATCAGAAAAAGAATCGGATAAGAATAAGGATTTGGGAGATGAATTAGCCGATGTGTTATTTGTGCTTACTTGTCTTGCAAATCAGACTGGAATTGACCTAGAGGATGCTGTGAAAAGGAATTTCGAAAAGAAAACAGAACGAGATGGTAGTCGACATCGTAGTAACCCGAAGTTGGGATAGATGTGAGTTGTAGAAACAGAGATAGAGAAATCTACTCCGCCAATATCACAACTTTATTCGCAAGAACCTCAAGTACGCCACCTTTGACATCAATCGTCTTGTTCGATCCAGACGTTTCAATTAATTCAATAGCACCTTCTTTAAGGGTAGTAATCATCGGAGCATGGTTGTCCAATATCCCAAGGCTACCATCTATTGCCGGAACTATAATTGAACTCACTTCGCCTGTGAAGATTTCTTCGTCTGGGGATATTATTTCTAGTCTCAAATCGTTGAAGTATTATTAGTGCGGAGCCTGTTACATTACAGACTCCACACTAGAATTTTATTTATGCTTCCGCAAGCATTTTCTCACCTGCTTCGATCACATCTTCGATGCCACCTTTAAGGTTGAATGCTGCTTCAGGGTATTTGTCCATTTCACCATCCAAGATCATGTTGAAACCTTTGATCGTATCATCAATGTTTACCAACAGACCTTTAAGTCCAGTAAATATCTCAGCTACGTGGAATGGTTGAGAAAGGAAACGCTGAACCCTTCTTGCTCTTGTTACCGCCAATTTATCTTCATCAGATAATTCGTCCATTCCGAGAATAGCAATGATATCTTGAAGCTCTTTGTAGCGTTGTAGAATTTCTTTTACTCTTTGCGCGCAGTTATAGTGTTTCTCTCCTACGATGTCTGGCGAAAGAATTCTTGAAGTAGAGTCCAAAGGATCCACAGCTGGGTAGATACCAAGCTCAGAAATCTTTCTAGAAAGTACTGTAGTAGCATCCAAGTGAGCAAATGTAGTTGCTGGTGCAGGATCAGTTAAATCATCTGCTGGT
>JAJRRH010000174.1 GCA_024279715.1 Bacteroidota bacterium | reverse complement strand
TAAATCACTGGTACTAATCACTTCATCACCAGGAGATAATAATTTAATAATAACATCCGTAGCCGCCATCCCACTTGCAAATGCCAAACCAAATTTCGCATTTTCTATAGCGGCAAAGTTTTTTTCCAAAGCTTCACGAGTTGGATTTTGAGTTCGTGAATACTCAAAACCTTTATGCACTCCTACATCGGTTTGTACGTAAGTAGAAGTTTGATATATCGGAGTCATGATAGCTCCTGTACTCTCGTCAGGGGATAGTCCCGCATGAATGGCTTTGGTTGCAAATTTCATCTTTAGATCTTTTTTTCGCAAATGTAATCAATGGATTTGTAATACCTAATCACTCGTAAGAAGATGGGGTAATAGATAGGTTAACGGAAAGACTTTTATTCTCAGTACGCCATTCTCACATTAACCCGAAAAATTCATCAATTTTTCAGCGATTAAGTAACACCAGTAAGTTTTGGGTTTTTCAAATATCCAAATTTGGGTGTTTCTAAATTGGGGTTTCATGCTTTGCTTCCCACAAGTCAGATCGCAGTTCTGCTGAGCTTGTCGAAGTATTCATACAATATACTTCGTTTTTGTATGTATAAAGCAGGTTAAGAAGAGTATTATGCTGTTTTGCGTAGCCATCCCGGCAAGATTAACATACCTCCGATAAGATATGGGAAGAACGTAAGCAATCGCCAAAGAACCGTAATGATTCCAACCAAGGTAAATGGTACAACTGACCCACCAAAGAAATGATAACATGCCACCTCAGCCAATCCAGCACCACCTGGTGTTGGAGATATCAACATGATGATCCACATGCCTATTTGTTTGGTAAATACATATACTTGGTCAATGTGTGGAACGACGATCATAATCAAAAAATTCAATATGATAAATCGTGATATCCATGAAAAAACCGTCCATCCGAATGCTTTCAACCAAAAACTCAATTTCTTTGTCTTATACTCCTTAGAGGCCTCCACTAGATCATTACCCCATTGAATAACTTTATACTTGTATTTCTTTAGAAATCCGAAACTAAATATTTTTAAAAGTAAGTACCTGAATCCCCTTGGATTGATAAAAACGGCATAGATGAGTATTGCTATCAGCACAAAAATAAAAGTGTATCCAACCCAAAAGACACCTTCTGCGGTAAGATTGAAACCGAATATTTTCTGTTGCCATGAATTAGGAAAAATATCACTTCGCAACGTAAACATAAATGTCAACGGAACGATTAGAACATAAAATAATTCATCCATCATCGCAGTTATCATAACGATAGCCGTGCTCTTACCAAGCGATATTTTTTCACGTCCAAGAAAGAATATCGCCACTCCTGCGCCACCTACTACGCTAGGGGTGATGGCAGAAGCGAACTCCCAAAGCATCACCACATTGAAGGACTGTCGATAGCTTAATTGCTTGTCGGACAATACTCGTAGTCGCATGATATATCCTGTCACTCTGAATAAAACAAACAAAATAGCTCCAAGAAGCATCATTATTGAAGATACACCCCAATCTACTTTACGCAGGCTATCTCTTATTGTCAGTCGATTGTAATCCCCACCGTCAGTCTCATAAAAGAAATCGGCATCATTATTTTTGAAATCAGCCCCTTCATCGATAAGGTCATATTGACCTTCCCCTGGTTCTGTTTTTTCAAATTTCACCTCGGTAATGCTATTGTATAGTACATACCCGGCAGCCATCATTCCTATCAAAACAGGGATCAACACTTTCCGAATACTCAACTTCTCCTTTATTTCTTTCTCCTGTAGCAATAGAATATTTTTTTTTACAAAACTACAAATCAATTTCAATTATTAGATTCTTTTTATGAGGTATCCTTTTTCACGAGTATTGTCTAAAAAACCATAGCTTCGCATAAATTATTTGTAATGAAAAACGCCATTTTCCATCTTTCTACTTGTAGCACATGCCAACGTATTATCAAGCAGCTACCCAATATAGACTCTGTGGTTTTGCAAGATATAAAAACCGTACCGATAACTATAAATCAATTGGAAGCCATGTATGAATTATCCGGGAGCTATGAAAGTCTATTTAGCAAGCGGGCTATGAAATATAGATCGATGGGGCTAAACGAGAGGCATCTTTCAGAGGAGGATTTTAAGAGATACATTATACAAGAATATACCTTTCTTAAACGACCTGTGGCAATCATTAGTGGTGATATTTTTATTGGAAATTCAAAAAAAAATGTTGCAGCTTTGATAGAAGCACTTTCGTAACATTGGTGTATCGATCATGAGTAAAAAACACTCTGTACTATATGCCCATATTAGTTTACTCCTAGTAAATATTATCTATGGTGCGAATTATACCATCGCCAAGGGTATCATGCCAGATATTGTCAAGCCATCTGGCTTCATTATGATTAGAGTGCTAGGTGCTACTTCGTTATTTTGGTTAGTACAGCGTGCTTTCAAAGAAATACCACAACGTAAAGACATGCACAAATTTGCCATTGCAGGTTTATTTGGCGTGGCAAGCAATCAACTATTGTTCTTCAATGGTCTCAATCTAACATCACCCCTCAATGCAGCCATAATCATGACCACCGCGCCAATATTGGTGCTTTTGATTTCATTTTTCTTTGGTATCGAACGTCTTTCTGTTAAGCGTATATCTGGTATGGTTCTAGGTCTAATAGGGTCGATGCTCCTCATTCGAAATAGTATTGGAGATCAGAGTCTTGTCACTTCTTGGGAAGGCGATTTGATGATTTTTTTTAATGCCCTTTCGTATAGTATTTACTTAGTATATGTCCGCCCATTGATGAAAAAGTACAAGCCCATTACTGTCATTACATGGGTATTTACTTTTGGATTGATATTCGTACTACCCTTTGGATGGCATCAAATGATGGAGGTACAGTGGAGTGTCATTGGTAGAAAAGAATGGCTGAGTATAGGATTTGTCGTGTTGTTTACCACATTTCTCACCTACCTGTTGAATGTCTTTGCGTTGAAAACAGTACGGTCAAGTGTCGCTAGCATATATATCTACTTACAGCCTATTATTGCTCTGATGTTCTCATTTATTTTTTACTGGTATCAAGTATATGATAATATTCAGCCTACAATTAGTCTTTTGAAGGTGGTGTGTGCTTTGATGATTTTTACAGGCGTGTATCTTGTGAGTGCTAGACCTAAGACTACAACTTAGGTTTTTTCCTTAATTCAAAATTTTGACCTAGATATAGTTTCCGCACCATTTCATCGGAGGCCAATTCTTCATCCGTACCGGCTTTCAGAATATTCCCTTCAAATAGCAGATAGGATCTATCCGTAATAGACAAGGTCTCTTGTACATTATGATCGGTAATCAATACGCCAATATTTCGATCTTTCAATTGTCTTACGATGGACTGAATATCTTCTACTGCAATTGGATCTACCCCGGCAAAGGGCTCGTCAAGAAGTATGAATTTAGGGTCTGTAGCTAATGCTCTTGCGATCTCAGTACGTCTTCGCTCTCCCCCTGACAGTACGTCTCCTGGGTTCTTCCGTACATGATTTAATCCAAATTCTGATATCAACTGTTCTACCTTATCTCTCTGTTGAGACTTAGTCAGTTTGGTCATCTCAAGTACTGCTTTGATATTATCCTCCACACTGAGTTTACGAAATACAGATGCCTCTTGAGGCAGATAACCTACCCCTTTTTGAGCACGTTTATACATGGGTACGTCTGTTATATTTTTTCCATCCAAAAATATTTGACCACTATTGGGTCTCACCAAGCCCACAATCATATAGAAAGTGGTGGTTTTGCCAGCGCCATTTGGCCCTAATAGCCCAACGATTTCACCTTGATTTACTTCAAGAGAAACCCCTTTTACCACCTCTCGTTTTTTATAACTCTTGACTATATTTCTTGCTTCAAGTTTCACTTATAATTCTTTTTTGGATTTAAGCATTTTTTTTAGTGTCCTGCGTGATATGAATATCCCTACTTCATAAAGGATTAATATCGGTATGGCTATCAATACTTGACTAGTCACGTCAGGTGGAGTAACAATAGCTGCCAATACCACTACTACGACAATCACATGTCGTCTGTATTTTTTCAAAATGGTAGGGTTTACCAATCCAAGTTTCGTCAATAGATACATAACTATAGGTAATTGAAACAACAGACCTGTAGCGATACTCAATGAAGTGATTAAACTTACATACGAGTTTACAGTAAAATTATTGTTCACAAGGTCACTCACGCGATAATTGAAAAAGAACTGAACGGAGATAGGTGCTAGTAAGAAATACCCAAATAACACCCCCAACATAAACATCATCCATACCCATATGGTAATAAATCTAGAGCTTTTTCTTTCTTTTTCCTTCAGAGCTGGTCTGATAAACATCCAGAACTGATGAAATACAAAAGGAAATGCCAGAATAAACCCTGCAATGATGCTTGCCATGATGTGCATCGTAAATTGAGTGACGACGGAGATACTTTGCAGGTCGATATCTATCTCGTCAAAGCATATAGTACTCCCTAAGGATAACAACTCTCCCAACCTACACATCCATTGATAGGTGATGAAGTTATTATTCATCGGGCCAAAGATAATGGTATCGAAAAGGATTCCTTTAAAGATAAAAGCAATGATGGCAAAGATTAAGATGGCTACAACACTTCGTACGAGGTGCCATCGTAACTCTTCTAGATGCGCCAAGAAGGGCATTTCCACCTCTTGCTCTTCTCCTATTTGTTGCTGATCTAATGCCATTGTTATTCTTCCAAGAAAAATGTAAAAGTAGCCATTGATTTGTAATATCCGATATTCAAATCCTAAAATGTATCCGAAAACGTTAGGAGTAAAAAAAAATATTGAAACTTCTAACCCAATCGAAAATAAATATCTATTTTTGATTGGGCTTAACGAATATTGAATAATGTGAAATAAATAAAGTTTGGAAAAAGGATAAATTCTATTACCTTTAGAATAATTAATCGATCAAATACTATTTAGGTCTAAAATTAAATGAATAACAATGATGGTTGAAACCGATACTACTCCAAGGGAAGCATTGAAAAAATTCTTTGGATTCAGTAAGTTTAAGGGGGCGCAAGAAGAGGTGATACTTAACTTGTTGTCGGGTAATAGTACTTTTGTGATAATGCCAACAGGTGGCGGAAAGTCGCTATGCTATCAGTTGCCTGCACTTATGATGGAAGGAGTATCCATTGTCGTTTCTCCACTTATCGCTTTGATGAAGAATCAAGTAGATGCTATTCGAGGATTCTCTGATAAAGATGGTGTAGCACATTTTCTTAATTCATCGCTCAATAAAGCTCAATTGGCAGAAGTAAGAGAGGATGTGAAGTCAGGGATAACCAAATTACTTTACGTAGCGCCAGAATCTCTTACTAAAGAAGAGAATGTTGAATTTTTCAAATCTGTAAAGATATCTTTTTTCGCTATTGATGAGGCACATTGTATCTCCGAATGGGGACACGACTTCAGACCAGAGTATAGACGACTCAAGGATATTATGAATGAGATAGCCATCAGGCCGTTCATTGCCCTAACAGCTACAGCTACCGATAAAGTTCAGCAGGATATCCTTAAAAATCTTGGTAGACCAGATGCCACTGTATTTAAAGCTTCCTTTAATAGAAGTAACTTATACTATGAAATAAGACCGAAAGAATCTGCTTTCAAAGAGATAATAAAAGTAGTAAAAACTCATGGTGGTAAATCAGGCATCATATATTGTCTCAGCAGAAAAAAAGTTGAAGAATTAGCGGAGGCATTACAAGTTAATGGCATTAAAGCGCTGCCGTATCATGCTGGTATGGACTCTAAAAAAAGGGCTAAGACGCAAGATCAATTCCTCCATGAAGATGTCGATGTAATTGTAGCCACTATTGCTTTCGGAATGGGTATTGATAAGCCAGATGTAAGGTTTGTAATCCATCATGACATCCCCAAAAGTATTGAAGGGTACTATCAAGAGACAGGTAGAGCAGGAAGAGATGGCGGAGAAGGAAATTGTTATGTCTTTTATAGCTATCAAGACATCGAAAAACTTGAAAAATTCCTGCAAGGTAAACCCGTTGCAGAACAAGAAATAGGGATGCAACTTCTCCAAGACACGGTGTCTTATGCTGAAACTGCTATTTGTAGAAGGAAGTTTCTGCTATTCTATTTCGGGGAAGAGTATGATGATGAAAATTGCAATGAAATGTGTGATAATTGCAGGTATCCACGAGAAAAAGCAGAAGCTAAAGAAGATATAATTCATATTCTCAACATCATAAAAGATGTAAAACAGAGACATAAGATGAACCATATTGTCAATATACTTATGGGGGTGGATAATGCAGATATGAAAACCTATCATCATAATACCAAAGACTATTTTAAATCGGGAATTGAAAAAGGAGAAAAGCATTGGTATTCTGCCATTCGACATTCTCTTGTATTAGGTATTTTGAAAAAAGAAATAGAAACCTACGGAGAATTGCATGTCACGGAGCTTGGAGAAAAGTTTTTGGCTAAGCCTTATTCCATTATGCTCAGCAAAGAGCGTGACTTCAAAGCTACAAAAGATGCGGATATTCTTCTTGCGCAGAGAGGTGCTGGTGGAGGCGACCCCAAACTTGTAGCTATTCTTAATGAGGTAAGAAAAGATGTCGCGAAGAAAAACAACTTACCACCGTATGTAATTTTTCAAGATCCGTCTATTGATGATATGGCGATTAGATACCCAATTACAATGGACGAATTATCTCGTATCTCTGGTGTAGGCGTCGGGAAAGCGAATAAATATGGTGCAGAATTCATTAAGGTGATCAAACGGTATGTGGATGAGAATGAATTAGAAAGGCCTACAGACATGGTAGTGCGGACAGTGGCAAAAAAATCAGCCTCTAAAGTATACATAATCACCAATATTGATAAGAAAAGACCACTTTCCGATATTGGAAAATCCCTTGGACTATCAGAGAGTGAACTCCTTGATCAACTAGAAGGAATAATACATTCAGGCACCAAGCTAAATATTGATTACTGTGTACAATCCCTAATGGATGAAGAAGCAATTGAGGAAATCATCGAATACTTCAAAGAAGAGGATGATGATGCCATCGGTTTGGCTTATGATGAATTTGACGGTGACTTTACGGAGGAAGAACTTCGAATGGTACGTATCATGTTTATGACCAAATTCTCTTTATAGAATTTCATTTAAATGTACTCGATATGGCTTTGACATACGCCATCTACAATCGAACACACCTTCAAGTAGAGGCTTCAACGTTAATGTATAATCCAGGTTGAAAGCTGCCCTTGAGGTTGATATTTCGGTAGAAGGGAGTATTGTTATTGTAAATCTAGATCAAACATATTACCGCCTTCCTATCTTTACCCCCAAACGCATATTGAATTTGAATCATAATCAACTACTCATACCTTAAAAAATCCTGTAACTTCGCCCTTCGATGAATGCGCAAGAGATAAATAAATATTTTGTCAATGAGATAAAAGAACTCATTGCAGCAAATGCTAAGGATAAAGTATTGGACATACTTTCTGCCCTACACCCGGTGGATATCGCTGAAGTACTTGATGTCGTGGATATGCATGAGGCAAAATACCTCTATTATCTTCTCGAAGAAGAGACTGCTGCGGAAGTGCTCCTGCACCTCGAGGAGGATACCCGAGAAAGATTTTTACAGGCATTATCTTCTAAAGAGATAGCGGAAATTATTATTGATAATATAGAATCTGATGATGCTGCAGATGTGCTTGCGGAGATGGATGAAGAGAAGCAGGAAGAGGTCATCTCCTTCATCGAAGATCAAGAAGTAGCTGAGAACATTGTAGAATTGCTAAGCTATGATGAAGACACTGCTGGTGGTCTTATGGGAAAGGAAATGGTGGTGGTAGAAATGAATTGGTCTGTGGCATATTGTATTCGCTCCATGAAACGGCAAGCGGAGGGGCTGGACAATATTTTTTCTGTTTACGTTCTCGATGAGAAGGAGCAACTTGTTGGTACCCTTTCATTGCGCAAACTCCTTTTTTCCACTACCTCAGCGCATGACAAGATAGCGGATATTTACACGCCAGTAGATATGATTTGGGTAGAGCCGAGTGTAAAAGCAGAAGAAGTAGCTACTATCATGCAGAAATACGACCTCGCGGTGTTGCCGGTACTTTCCAAAGAGGGAAAGTTAATGGGTAGAATCACCTTTGATGATGTAATGGACGTCATGCAAGAAGAGGCAGAGAAGGATTATCAAATGATCTCTGGATTGACTGAAGAAGTGGAGTCAACAGACTCTGTATGGGGTCACACAAGAGCTCGACTCCCATGGCTACTTATAGGCATGCTTGGAGGACTTGCTAGTGCACAGGTCATCGGATTATTTGACATTGAAGACAATGTAAAGATGGCAATGTTTATTCCTTTGGTGATGGCTATGGGTGGGAATGTGGGCGTACAATCCTCCTCCATTATTGTTCAAGGGCTTGCCAATGGTTCGTTCAAAGAACTATCAATTGCCAAATCAGTCATCAAAGAACTTGGTGTTGGATTAGTCAATGGATTTATCTGTTCTGTTCTTGTGTTTGGTATCTGCTATCTATTTGGTATATCTCTCGCCTTGGCAATGACGGTAAGCATTGCTCTTTTTACAGTCATCATTATTGCTGCGATGTTTGGTACTTTTATCCCGCTTACGCTGAATAAATTTAATGTTGACCCCGCCGTAGCAACGGGTCCTTTCATCACCACTACCAATGATATTTTCGGCATCTTTATCTATTTTGTGATTGGTCAAATGCTCTTGTCGTAGATAATAAGAGCTTATTCCGAAAAATCCATCCATTTTCGGTGATTAAGTAATGCCAGCAAGTCTCGGGTTCAAACACTCAAATATGGGTGTTTCTAAATCGGGGTTTCACACTGTGCCATCTACGATCCATCTCTCAGTTCTGCTGAACTTGTCGAAGTATCTATATAACACACTTCATTTTTGTATGAATAAAGCTGCCTATAAGGAATCAAAGCCTTCTATCAATTTATCTTGAATTATAGAAATGCTCTATCTACCTTTGCTTTACAAATAAGTAATAATGAAAGTCCTCTTTATAGATTCTGTACATCCATTTCTGGAAAAAAAACTGTCGGAAGCGGGTATGACATGCGTGATGGGTTCGCATATGAGTCCTGATGAGGTGGATCAAAATATCCATCAATACCAGGGTCTGGTAATTAGAAGTAGAATGAAGATGGATGAAGAACGACTCAAAAAATCGACTCAGCTCAAATTCATTGCAAGGGCAGGTTCGGGGCTTGAAAACATCGACTTGAACTATTGTCAGCAGCACCACATCGACTGCTTCAATGCTCCGGAAGCGAATTGTAAAGCAGTGGGAGAACACGCTATAGGGATGATACTTACTCTCTTTAACAAGCTAATTACGGGTAATCAAGAGATGCGAAAAGGATTGTGGCGAAGAGAAGAAAATAGAGGACTCGAACTCGGACACCGAACAGTAGGTATAATAGGTTATGGACATAATGGAAAAGCATTTGCAAAATTATTGACTGCTTTTGGAACCAAAGTACTTGCGTATGATAAATATGCTCCTGTGGAAGAAGAAGGTCTAATTCAATCTGTGTCATTGGAAGAGCTTCAACGACATGCAGATATTGTTAGTTTCCACGTGCCTTTGACGGATGAGACTCATTATTATTTTGACAATGTGTTTTTAGATAAAATGCAACAGCCATTCTATCTTATCAATACCTCACGGGGCAAGGTGGCTAAAACAAAAACCATTGTGGATGGATTAGAGTCAAAAAAGATATTGGGCGCTTGTTTGGATGTTCTTGAATATGAGAAAGCAAGTTTTGAGAACATTGGAGATAGTGATGATCATCCAGAAATGAATTATTTATTGAATGCGAACAATGTTATCTTGTCGCCACACGTGGCTGGCTGGTCGATAGAGTCACATATAAAACTATCAGAAGTGCTTGCGACAAAAATTTTATTCAAGTACGCAACGCTTTTATAAATCTGTTGTCTAAATAATAGGTAAACAGAGAAAACTAATTTAGAAAAAAACCAATCGACATGTCAAACCAAACTTTTGTGCTTCTTTTCCTTCTTCTATGCACATCCTTCACGTATGCACAAGACAAAAGAGTAGTGAATACTACTGAATTTCAAGGGGAGATCAAGATAGATGGTGTGCTTGATGAGGCACAATGGGCGACGGCTGAGGTGACTTCAGACTTTACGCAATTGGAGCCTAATTCGGGGGACAAACCTAGTTTTAAAACCGATGTGCGAGTTTTATATAATCAGAATGCACTATACATCGCTATGGAAATGTTTGACCCAGCACCGGATAGTATTTTGCATCAATTATCAGAAAGAGATGGTATTGGAAATACTGCTTGGGCGGGAGTGATCATTGGAGGATTTCAAGATGGAATCAATGCTTTTGAGTATTTCTGTACGGTAGAGGGCGTGCAATTTGATGCCAGTGTCACTACCTATGGTGAAGACAATAAATGGAATGCTGTATGGACTTCAGAGACCAAGGTGACGGATGAAGGATGGATTATAGAAATGCGAATTCCATACTCAGCCATGCGATTTCCGGAGAATGATATTCAAGAATGGGATATTAATTTTATACGTACCATTCGAAGGAAAAGAGAGAAGAGTTTTTGGAATAAAATAGATCCTGAGATAGAAGGATTTATCAATCAGTTGGGGGTGATAAAAGGAATAAAAAACATAAAGCCTGCCACCAGACTTTTCTTTTATCCTTATGCTGGATATAACTATACTATCAACACCAATCATGGCTCTTCCTCTAATGCTAGTGCCTTCACTGCGGGGTTGGATCTAAAGTATGGGTTGAATAATTCTTTCACTCTTGACGCTTCGTTAATTCCGGATTTTAGCCAAGTTCGTAATGATGACGAAGTGCTAAATTTATCCGCATTTGAAGTCCGTTTTACTGAGAACAGACCCTTCTTTACAGAAGGTACGGAGCTATTTAATAAAGGGGATCTTTTCTACTCCAGGCGAGTCGGTGGCAGACCAATAAATGCTCACTTGCTTTATGATCTTGAGGAAGGCTCCAAGGTCATTAATAGACCGCAAAATGACAAACTACTCAATGCAATAAAACTCTCTGGAAGAAATAAGAATGGATTGGGAATCGGTGTTTTTAATGCCATTACTGCACCAAGTATTGCTACTGTTGAGGATAGCCTCGGGAATCGAAGTGAAGTAGAAATATCTCCATTGACAAACTATAGTGTCATAGTGTTTGATCAGAACCTTAAAAACAATTCATATATCTCATTGATAAATACCAATGTATTACGAAATGGCAATACCTATGATGCGAATGTCACTGGGCTGCTTTTTGAACTCAATGACCAAGCTAGAAAGTATCAAGTAAGTGGTGGACTTGGATAC